>CAZFXQ010000052.1:0-7145 GCA_964523265.1 uncultured Muribaculaceae bacterium
TTTAAATGGTAATGAGGTAGATAGATATACTGTTGTTGGTAATAATGATCCAGGAATTATTGATCCTGAACCAATAAATCCTGAAAATAATAATGGTAATCCAGCTCCTAATAATAATGATGAAAACAATAATGTAGATAATAATACAAATAATAATCAAAGTAACAATAATAATAATAACCAAAATACCAATGATAATAATAAAATAGAAGAAAGTACTGCTAATAATGCAGTAATAGAAAAAGAAGATATAACAAGTAAGAAAACAACATTAAATAAGTTTGAAAAGAATGCTAAAACATATGATGATATAGTTAAATACTTTATTATTGGAGGAATTAGTATTACACTAATTATAGGAATAATATTTTATATAAAGAAAAAAAGTTTGCACAGTTAGCAAGCTTTTTTTAAAACCATCTTCTGGGTTGTATATAATATGGTGGATATTGAGGAACAAAATAAGCGGGGTAACCATAATTATACCTATTATTATAAAATGCTGGTGCTATAGCAGCCCCTGTTACACCTCCAAGTAAAAACGGGAAAATAAAGCCACCAGCAAGTCTTTCATCACTATTGTTTGAATAATTTTGTCTATAATAATAATTATATGGGTTACTTGTGTAGTTATTATTCATTTTATCACTCCTTTATAAGTATTATATGTTAACAAAAAATAGGTGTTCATGATATAATTAGTATGGTGAGTTATATGGGAAAAATAAAAGTAATGAGTGATTCTTTAGCTAATAAGATAGCAGCAGGAGAAGTTGTTGAAAAATGTGTATCTGTTGTAAAAGAATTAGTTGAAAATTCTGTTGATGCTGGTGCTACAGAAATAAAAATAGAAGTAAAAGAATCTGGAATAAAAATGATAAAAGTAACTGATAATGGTGTTGGTATGGATCGTGATGATGCAAAAGTAGCATTTTTAAGACATGCAACTAGTAAAATATATGATGAGCTTTCTTTGTTTAGAATTTCATCATTAGGGTTTAGAGGAGAAGCTTTAGCATCTATTGCCGCTGTATCAAAAGTCGATCTTAAAACATCCACTGGTGATGTTGGTGTTCATATAGTATTAGAAGATGGTAAAATAATTAAAGAAGAACCTTCTGATGCAAGAAAAGGAACCGAAATTACAATTTCAAATTTATTTTATAATACACCTGCAAGATTAAAATACTTAAATAGTTTATATACAGAACTTGCTAACATTTGTGATTATGTTAACAAAATGGCACTTTCTTATACTAATATTAAATTCTCTTTAATAAGTGATGATAAAAAGTTATTATCTACAGATGGTTCTGGTAATTTACTTAAAGTGATTAAAGATATATATGGCACAAATGTTGCAAAGAAAATGCGCAAAATAGAAGTTTATAATGATGATTATGATATAGATGGTTTTATATCATTACCTGAAGTTACAAGAGCAAATAGAAATAATATGATAACTCTAGTTAATAAAAGAGTTATTAAAAATACAGAATTAAATAAATATATAAATGAGGCATATCACACTTATAAGTTTGATAATAGATATCCTATTGTTGTTTTAAATATCAATTCTGATCCATCATTAGTTGATGTAAATGTTCACCCATCAAAGCAAGATGTTAAATTTAGTAATTTTAGTGATTTAAAAGATTTGATTTATAAAGGAATAAGAAAAATACTTGAAGATAATATGCTTATACCAAGTATTGAAGATGATAAGAAAGAAACACAAAAAAGAAAAATTGAAGAGCAAAGGTTAAATTTAGAAAGAACAGAAGTAATATCATCACCAATTATAGATTATTCTTTGTTTAACAATGATGAAACATTATTAAATGAGGATTTGATTATTAGTGAAAATGAAGAAGAATATAATCAAAATAAGTATTTAAGTGAATCCTTAAAACAAGAAGAAAACGAAAAAGCAAGTATTATGCCAGAAATGTACCCAGTTGGTTTGGTTAGAGGAACATATATAATATGTCATAATGAGCTTGGAATGTATATAATAGATCAGCATGCTGCCAAAGAAAGAATAAATTTTGAATATTATAAAGAGGTTTTTGCAAATCCAAAAAGGGAAAAAATTAGTATGTTAGTACCTATTAATTTAGAATATCCAAATAACGAATTTATAATTATAAATAAAAATATTGATGTTTTACGTAATTTAGGTTTTAATATTGAAGAAGGCGGAATAAATTCTTTTATAATTAAAGAAATACCAATATGGATAAAAGAGGGTTATGAAGTAGATATGATAAAAAATATCATTGATGTTTTAATAAGCGAAGAAAGTAATTTTGATTTAGGTAGGTTTAGAGAGCACGCTGCAGCAACACTTTCATGCAAAAAAGCAATAAAGGCAAATATGAACATTAGTATGAAAGAAATGGAATCATTAATAGATGATTTAAGGAAGTGTAAGAACCCATATAATTGTCCACACGGAAGACCAACAACTATTTTTTATAGTAATTACGAGTTGGAGAAATTGTTTAAAAGATCAGTTTAGTTGATTTTTGAAAAACTTTGTTGTAAAATACAACTTGTTTAAGGGGCGTTTTAAATGTATGATGTAAGTAAGGAAGAATTATTAAAATTAGTAAAGCTTAATAGTTGTCCTGGCTTTTTTGCGGATTGTTTTTTACGTAATAATATGGTTTTAAAAGTATATAAGTATAAAATAGATTATATTTTTGAAATTATCGGAAAATTAATGAATTTTAAAAAAGATAATATTGCGTTTCCTAAAAAAGAAGTTATAGTCGAAGGTTTTAGCTATGCTTATGTTATGGATTATATTGATGGTATTAAATTTAGTAATTTAAGTGATTATATATTGTTAAATAAAAAAATAATAACATTTGAGAATATTATTTTGTGTTATCATGATGCTTTATTGAAAGCAGAATTTTTTACAGATAATTTAATAGAAATAAGAGATTTAAATTTGGGTAATATTAAACTTTTGAATAACAGTGTTGGAATATATGATTTGGATTTTTATAGTGTGCATGATGTTTTTGAAAACAAAAAAAATGAAATATATGATTTAAATTTGTCTGCAATTAATATAGTTTTTAAAAAACTTATATCTAAATTAATATCACTAATACATGCAGATGAGAAAACTATAACAAACTATATTGACAGTGTTTTAAATAGTTTTGATAAATCAAGTATTACTTATGTTGATGATGTGTTTGAAAGAATAAACGAAATTACTAATTATAAAGATTTTAATTCATTAATTCTTACAAAATAAATTAATATTAGTAATACGAAATGGTTATATATATAACATTATTTTTAACATGATCTTAATTATTTATATAGAAAGAATAAATTAATTGATCAAAATATATTGTTGAAAGGCTTATTAATAAATTATATGAAAAAATAAATAAAAGAAAAAAACAGGTGATAAATATGATAATTGTAGTAGTAGGACCAACGGGTGTTGGTAAAACCAAAATGTCTATAGCTTTAGCAAAACATTATAAAGCAGAAATAATAAGTTCAGATAGTATGCAGATATATAAGAAGATGGATATAGCAACAGCAAAAGTTACCGAAGAAGAAAAAGAAGGAATAATTCATCATTTGATTGATATTAAAGATGTAAATGAAGATTATTCGGTCTATGATTATCAGAAGGATGCAAGAAAGATACTTAATAAATTGATAAGCGAAAACAAAAATGTTGTAGTTGTTGGTGGAACAGGGCTTTATTTAAAAGCACTTCTTTATAATTATGAGTTTAAAGAAAATACTAACAAAAAAGATTATAGTAATTATTCTAATGATGAATTATATAAGATGGTTAAAAGAATTGATGATAGAACGAAAATACATGTAAATAATCGGCAACGTCTTGAAAGTTACTTGAATAATCATAATAAAAATGATAATATTAAATCAGATAAAATGATGTATAAATTTAAAATAATTGGCCTTACAAGACCAAGAAGTGAATTATATGATATGATAAATAAAAGAGTAGATAAAATGTTAGATGCTGGTTTAGAAAAAGAAGCTAGATATTTCTATGATAACAAAATAAATAGTAAAGCCATTAAAACAGCGATAGGTTATAAAGAACTGTATGAGTATTTTGATAATAAAATATCGTATAATGATGCTGTAGAGCTAATTAAGAAAAAAAGTAGAAATTATGCAAAAAGACAATATACATGGTTTAACAATCAATTTAATGTTAAGTGGTTTAATATTGATAGTAAAGAATTTAACAATACAATAAAAGAAGTTTTGTTATATTTAGAAGGGGAAAATTAAGTATGAAAAAAAATATAAAAAGTGTTAAAAGTTCAAAAATTGATGTTGAAACAATGAAAACTACAAATGTATTGTTTTTGATAATAGTTATTATTTTATTAATACTCTTATCTGTTGCAATAATAAGTATAATAAATCCAGAGTTAATGAATAATATAAAAGCTAGTCTTTTAAACTTATTTAATTAAAAAATGTTTTAGAAAAATTCTAAAACATTTTTATTTTGCTTCAATGTAAATATTCTTATCAAAATCATGTTCACCATCATTTTTTTGTTCTAATTCTTCAGTTGATATCAAAAAATATTTATCAGTTAGCCTATCAGTATTATCTTCTGATGTTGGATCATCCCATGTTAAATCAAGATGTAACCATTCACCTTCTACATATACAAAATTCCATACGTGGGATTTAGATAATATACGATAGTTTTTTATATTCATTTTATCTAAAAATAAACTCATAGTATCAGAATAACCACTACATGTACCTAATCCACTTTTTAATACACCATATGCTGTTGATGATTCAATGTTAGGAGCACCAGTTAGATTTTCTTTATCATATCTTGTATTATTAATAATGTAGTCATGAAAAATTTTAATATTTTCTTTGGCATTTTTGCTGGAATCATAATTTTCTTTATATATTTTATCAACTGTTTTAGTTATTTCCATTGCTTTGTCTTCACTATATCTTCTTTTTTTGCTAAACGTTATTTTTCCACCTTGGGATATAGCAGTATCAAATTCATTAAAAGTATTTAATGGATTTACGAAATAATTAATTGTTGTTAGAAAACTCTTGTTTTCAACCATTTCTTTCACATCACTTGTGCATTGTAGATAATCAACATCACATACTACTATATATTTATCCCAACCAGCATCAAGATATGTATAAATAGCATTTTTTATATCCTCTTTATTTTTCATTTTTATATCATCGTTAAATTTAACATATTCATAATTTTCTTTTTTTTGATATTCATTGCTAGTTAAATCTTGTTTTATATTTACCTGTATGTATTTTCTATAAATATAGTCTATTTTATTTAAAATTAATTCTTTATTAGTATATACTAAATATCCAAGTAGTACCATAACTATTACATAAATAGTTAGTTTAATAAAACCTTTTTTATTCATATCAATCACCTTGTATATATTATATCAATAATAAATAAAAAAAAGAAGTATTTATTACTTCGATTCATTTACTTTTTTTGTTAATCTAGATTTTAATCTGGCAGCTTTATTTTTAGTGATAACTCCCTTTGAAGCAGCCTTATCAATTCTTTTGTTAGCAATATTTAAATTATCCTTAGTTGCTTCTTTTTCTACTTTTTTAACAGCAGTTTTCATACTACCTTTAACAGGTACATTTGATTCATGCTTGTTAATTATTACTTTAACTCTTTTCTTAGCACTTTTAATATTTGGCATTTTTTCACCTCCTGGCGCGTATAACTTCTTATAGTTTATCAAAAAAAATATAAAAAATCAATAATAAATAATATTTTGTTGGCAAAAATATAAATGGTGATATTATTATGCATAAAATAGATTTAAATAAATATGAAATTAGAACTGATATGGCAATAGATTTAGTAAAAAATAGTGAGTTTGATAGTAAGTATAAATATAAAGATATTGATGTTACAAAAATTAAATTAGATGAAAATAATGTTTTTGGAAAGAAAAAAGGAGTATATGTTACTCTGGAATTTGGTGATATTACTGATACTGAATCCAAAAATAATGTTTCATATGTTTTTTTAGAAGAATTAAAAAAAATGCTTGAATATAAGGGTTATAAAAAAAATATGTCTACTTTAATAATTGGTTTGGGTAATAGAAAATCAACACCTGATAGTTTAGGTAATATAACTATTGAAAAAGTAATTGTAACAAAACATTTATTTGATTTAAATATTGATGTTGACAGTAATTTTTCGAGTGTGAGTGCTTTTTCACCAGGTGTAACTGGACAAAATGGCATTGAAACATGTGAATATATAAAAGCAATAACAAACGTTGTAAAGCCCGATTTTGTAATTATTATTGATTCGCTATCATCTAATACAATATCAAGGGTAAATAAGAGTATTCAAATTACTGACTCTTCAATTACTCCAGGTGCAGGAATTGGAAATGAAAGAAAGGAAATATCAAGTAGTGAACTTAATGTTCCCATTATAATAATAGGAATACCAACAGTAGTAAGTGCTTCTGTAATTGTTTCTGATACAATTAAATATTTAATGAAAAACTATGTATACAATAAAAAACTTAATAACAATAAGGCAATAAAATTAGTAAGTAAAAATATAAATTATTTGAATAAAGAAATAAAAATTACGGAAGATGATAAAAAGAAGTTATTAGGTCTCGTTGGTTTGTTGAGTGAGGAAGAATTAATAAATTTGATTTATGAAGTATTAACACCAACGGGTTATGATTTGATGGTAACACCAAAAGAAATAGATTTTGTAATTGAAAAACTATCTGATATTTTAAGTTATGGAATAAATCATTCACTACATAATATTTAAAAATATGTAATTACTTCGACATTATTAATATATTTATAGTGATAGTATATGTATAGGTGATTATATGAAAAAATTTAAAGCAAAAAAAATTAATAAAAAAAGAAAAAAATATATTACATATATTTTCACTTTTTTTCTGTTTTTTACTTATGTGTTTGTGTTTTTTTATTTTGAAAAGAACAAAAGTAACTATGTTATAAAGAAAAGTATATTAAATTATAATACTAATTATATTAAGATAAATATAATAGATATAATAAATAAAAAAATAAACTATCTTGTGAAA
>CAZFXQ010000053.1:0-7137 GCA_964523265.1 uncultured Muribaculaceae bacterium
TGAACAAACTGGAGGTTCAAAATCTTGGCCTACAAGTTCAATATTATTAGAATCAAATAATTATAATGGTAGAATGCATAGATCTCAACAATACAATGTGGCTAATACAGAATTATCTGATGAAAAGAAAGTTTTAAATAAATGTATTAGAGCATTAAAAAAATAGTAAACTTATAGAAAGTAGCAAGAAATATATTGCTACTTTTAATATTATTTGGTAGAATGTATCTAGTGAGTGATATTTATCATATCATTAGAGAAAGAGTTGTAGATATCTACGACACTCACTCCATTTTAAAAACAAACTTACGAACTTTAATTAGTTCGTAAGTTTTTATAATATTTTAATTTATAAATACTTTTTTGTTAGTTCATGTTTTAGTTTTTTTACTTTCTCTATGTCTTCAGAGTCACAGTATTTTTTGTTATTTAAATTTATTTTATTAATATATTTTATAGCAGATGATGCTCTAACCTTACCAACTATTTTATATTCAGAATTTATTGGTATTTTCTTTAAAAACGGGTTATTATATGAGTCTTTTGGACAAAGGTATATTTCATTATTATTTCTTAATACTACTATATATTCTTTTTTCTTCATAATAATTCTATCAAACTTTATTGGAATATTATCTTCTTTGGTTTCATGTTCCATTTTAGCTTTTTTAAGTATTGCATCCATTTTATAATCTTCTGGGTGAAGCACACTGTGATCCATTGTATCTATTACGTTATCTATAAGGCTTAAATCGTAATTTTTTGTTAATCTTTCTGGTAATTTATATAAGTATTTTCTTAATAATAATATATCATAGAATCGAAGTCCATATTTCTTTATCAATTTTTCAATAGGTATTTCTAATAAAACATCTGTTAGTAATAAACAATTTTTTTTATAATCATATTCTGATAGATATGCGTATTTTATTTCCTCATTAAAAACAGTTTGTAAATGCATTAATTTGCTGGTCAATTGAATGTACTTATCTTTATTTTTACTATTTATAAAAGCATTTTCTAAACCATTATCATAATTAAAATTAAAATAAAATGTTTTCATGTAATTATATGCAACATCATAGTTTTTTATATAATCTATTATTTTTATTATTCGTTCATATTCATTTTCATTATTTATTTCATCAGTTGAGTACTTACTAACAAAATCAACTTCTTGTTCTATGTTAGTTTCACCAAGTAATATATTTTTTATGTTTGGGGTTAAATGAATTGTAAAAGGTTGATCCTTTTCATTTACTAATTTCCAAAAAATGTCATTTGTGTTTTTTTTGTTTAGATTTAGAAAATCAGAACAATAGTAAACAAAACCATCATCAAAAAATCCCTTTCTTCCAGCTCTTCCTGAAAGTTGTTCAAACAAGTTTTTGCCAACAGGTACCTTTTTACCCTTATATTCTTTTTGTAATTCTGTAAATACAACATTTTTTATTGGAAAATTAACTCCTAATGCAAGTGCATCAGTACCAACTACAGTATCGACTAATCTTCGTTCAAATAATTCCTCAACAAACATTTTCTCTTTTGGAAACATACCACCGTAATAATAAACAACACCTAAATTAGCATAATCAAGTAATTCTTTATTAACTACACCATATTTATTTGCAACTAACAATACTTCGTTTTTGTTTTTGTTTTTAAAAGTTGTTGCATTGATAGTAGTGTTTTTTAAAATGTCTTGAAGTTCTTTTAAGCGATAATTAAATATTTCTTCTGCGACGTATATACATTTTTCTTTAGAATAACACACAACTAAACTATCTTTTATACTATATTTATCGATATAACCTTTATATGTAAGTGTAGTTAATCTTTTATCATCATTATATAAATAGAAATTTTTATTAGTTATAAAATTAATGTGTTCTTTTATTTTTTGAGGATTACCAAAGGTTGCAGAGCAAATAATAATGTTATTTGCCTTAGTGTGATATAATGAGTCAATATAATTTCTTGCTCTTTGCTGATCTTCGTATATATATGAAAACTCATCAATTATTAAAGTTGAATTTTCGATATTTATGTATTTATTAAGATATATTTCTTGTGTACAACATATAATGTCAACATCATAGTAGGGCATATATCTTACATCTCCAGTTTCAAGTCCAACTTTATATCCTTGATTATATAATTCTCTAAATCTTTGATTAGAAAGTGATTTTATTGGTGCAGTTATAAAAATTGGTCTTTCTTTTTTAGAAAATGCCCAGTTTTTATATCTGTCTGTTTTTCCAGAACCGGTAGGCATTGATAAAATAACATAGTTTTTATCTTTTATTGTTTCATCACATTTTATTTGCCAATCAGTACTTTTATAGTTTTTGCAAGACATAATATCACCTCCTTAAATTTATTGTTTTTTTATTTAATTACGTAAATAATACTCTTTATTCTAACATAAAAATTATAAATATTTAAATATAATATTTTTTTAAAATTCACAATATGTATTAAAACCACTAATATAAAAAGATAGTTTAGCTTTTAAAACTATCTTTTTTTATTTTTGAAAAAATTTCTAACTTTTCTTTTGACTTTAAAAGTTGTGATATTTTGTTTTTCATATTCATTGTAAAAATGTTCTAAATAACTAAATCCTTTTATATGAACCCATTCTTTAAATTGCTTTCTATTTGGTATTTCAATATTTGAGTTATTAATAATTATATCAGTAATATCATTTCCAGAATCACAATTTATGAAAACCGGTGTATAATTATTTTTATAAATTTCTACTTTTTCTTTAAATAAATCAATAATATTTTTAATGTATATAATTTGTTTTTTTGAAATACTTTCGATGTTTATTGGAGTACCATTTATTATAATAGTTCCTTTTTTTAAACTGCGATACAAATCTTTTTCATACGAACTAACTTCACTGTAGTTTTTTGTTTCATATTTTATTTCATCATCAGTAAATATAAAAAATTCAAAATCTATATCCCTGTCCCTTGAAAAAATTTCTAACACAAAACCCCTCCTTTTTTCGGCTTGTATTATATAAAAAAAATAATGAATAGTCAAGATATGATATTACGTATATAAGTACAATTTAATTTAAGTTTTAATAATTATATTGTCTGTTTTTATTTAATGATATATAATAAGTAATAGTCGCGCTTATTTGGAGGAAGTATGCTTAGTAGTACAAATATGAATAATATTAAGAAAATGTCTTATAAGGAACTATCAAATTTATCTAGTGAAATCAGGTCTTTTTTAATTGAAAACATATCAAAAACAGGTGGACATTTAGCTTCCAATTTAGGTATTGTAGAACTTACCATATCACTTATGAGAAATTTTGATTTTGATTATGATAAAATTATTTTTGATGTTGGACATCAAAGTTATGTCTATAAGATTTTAACTGGTAGAATGGATAAGTTTGACACATTAAGAAAACTTAATGGAATAAGTGGATTTCCAAAATTAAAAGAAAGTAAATATGATTTTTTTGAAACAGGTCATAGTAGTACTTCAATTTCTGCATCGATTGGTATAGCAAGAGCTAGGGATATAAAAAAAGAAAAATATAATGTTATTTCAGTAATTGGTGATGGTGCATTAACTGGCGGTATGGTGTATGAAGCACTAAATGATGTTGGTTATAATAAAACGAATTTGATAATTATATTAAATGATAATGAAATGTCTATATCAAATAATGTTGGTGGGTTATCCAATTGTTTAAATAGCGTAAGAATTAGTTCATCATACAATAAATTAAAAGAAAAAGTACATTTAAAATTAAGTAAGAAAAAATATATTGAAAATAAAGCATATAAATTGAAACAGGCAATTAAATCAATATTTATTACATCATCATTTTTTGAGGATTTAGGAATTCGTTATATTGGTCCAATTGATGGACATGATATAAAAGAATTAGATAAAGTATTTAGGAAAGTTAAGAATTTAAGGGGACCAGTAGTAATTCACACAATAACAAAAAAAGGACAAGGATATTTGCCAGCAATGAATAATCCTAATAAGTATCATTCTGTAGGTCAATTTAATGTTAAGAATGGCAAATTATTACAAGAAAACATAAATACATATTCAAAAGAATTTGGTAAAGCGATGATAAATATTACAAAAAAAGATAAGAGTGTTATTGCTATAACAGCAGCTATGAAAGATGGAACAGGATTAAAAGAATATGCGAAAAAATATAAGAATAATTTTTTTGACATTGGAATTGCAGAAGAGCATGCAACAACATTCGCAGCAGGTCTTGCAATAAGTGGGTTGAAACCTGTATTTGCAGTTTATTCAACTTTTTTACAAAGGGCATTTGATCAGATAATTCATGATGTTTGTATTCCAAATTTAAATGTAACTTTTGCAATTGATAGAGCAGGATTAGTAGGACAAGATGGAAAAACACATCAAGGTGTTTTTGACTTATCATATTTAACACTTATTCCTAATATGACAATTGTTGCTCCAAAGTGTGTAGATGAGATGGAAACAATATTAAAGTATGCTATTAATGCAAATAAACCTGTTGCAATTCGTTATCCTAAAGGTGGAGATTTATGCAAATTAAAACCCCTAAAAAGAATTAAAGAAGGCAAATGGGAAATAGTATCTAAGGGTGAAAAAACAATTGTTCTGGCAACAGGTAAAATGGTGGGTTATGCAATGTGTATAAAGGATAAGTGTAAAACAAATCCAACCATTGTTAATGCTTGTTTTGTGAAACCACTTGATTATGATATGTTAAATCATATAGTAAGTAATTATGATAGAATCATAACAATAGAAGATAATAATATAATAGGTGGGTTTGGTAATCAAGTATTACTTTATTTAAATAAAGTAGGTAAAAGTAAAGATATCAGAATAATAGGCTTTGATGATAAGTTTATTGATCATGGTATGGTTAATGAATTATTATCAAATGAAAATATGAGTATTGATGATATTGTTAATGTTATTGATGATATGTAATTAAAAAATATGTTACAATAAATATACAGGAAGTGGAATTAATATGAATACTAAACATGATTATTCAATTGATTTGATAAGAGTATTAGGTGCTATTGGTATCATTTTACTTCATTATTATCATTATATAGATACAAGGATAGTTTTTTATAATCATTATTATCAAAATGGAGATTTTGGTAATGTAATTGTTTATATATTTTTTATGATATCTGGTGCTATGCTTTATTATAATAATGGAGAAATAAAGAGTATAAAACTGTATTATTATAAGCGTTTTAAATCAATATTTCCAATGTTTTACTTTGTTTTTATAACACTATATATTTATACTGTAATTAGAACAGGAAATTTTTTATATGGTGGTAATCCTTTAAAAATATTATTGACTGTATTTGGTCTTGATGGATTTTTTCATTATTTAAGTCTAAATTATTATTTAATAGGTGAATGGTTTTTAGGAGCAATTATAATTCTTTATGCCATATATCCATTGCTATTAAAATTGTTTAAGAAGAGTTTATTTTTGACTACCACAGTTTGTATATTATTATATAGTTTGGTTTTCATTCCAAATCTTTTTATTGTTGATATTGAAAATAATATTTTATCGTGTTTACTTAGTTTTGAAATTGGTATGTTAATTATGAAATATAATAACGTGTGGAAAGAAAATAAATTAATTTTTGTTATATCCTTTGTTTTGTCACTAATAATTATTTTTATTAAAATTGATTTTATACATACGAGTATTTTTAATCATATTTTGGCAATAACACTATTTTTTGTTTTACATTTTATTGGAAAATATATTATGAAAATAAAAATATTAAGATGCTTTTTTTCACAAGCATCACGGATTTCTTTTGCAATTTACTTATTACACCATTTTATAATTATTAGGGCATTAAAATTATATATGCCGGAAAATAGTTATATGTCAGTAATATATGTAATAATTGTAATTTGTGTTATTATGTTTAGTGCATTTGTATTAAATATGATTATTAAGTATATTTTAAATACAAAAATATACTTAAAATTTGAAAATAAAATATGCAATAAAAACTAATCATTTTTATTGCATAACCATTCTAATGATACATTGTATTTCTTAACTATTTCAACAGCAAACGCAGTAAGTAAAATGGTTTTACCACTTTCATATGCACTGATTGTTGATTGTGTAGTATTAAGTAATTTAGCTAAATCTTTTTGTGATACGCTATTTGTTTTTCTTAAGTTTTTTAAATTCTTTCCAATTCTTTTTTTATTAATACTAGATATCTTGTTTTCTTTTTTTATTTTGGATATACCAAGTACATAATCCATATTAATATTAAAATAATTACATAATATAATTAGTTTTTTTAGTGGGATAAATTCTTTAGATGTTTCCCATCTTGAATAATTGGCTTGTGATGTGTTAATCATTTTCGCCATGTCATTTTGTGTTAAGTCAGCATCTTCTCTTATATCTTTCATTTTGTTATAAATCATATTTGCTCACCTAATATAATTTTCCCACCTAGCAAAATATTATTAGTAAAATATACAAAAATACGATATTATGTTATAATTCTAATATGTTAGAAAAATATGTTAGAAAGGAATAATTATGCCTACGGAGTTCAAATTATATAATGTAAAAGAAGAAGAATTATATAAGAATCAAACCAAACAAAAAAAAGAAGAGTTAAGACCATTAATATATAAGATGGCTAAAGAACGAGGAATAAAACCGGCAGCAAGATACTTTAACACATATCCAGGAACGGTAAGAAATATAATAAAGTCATTTGAAAATAAATGATTTTTTTGTTTAAAATAAAAAAAAGTATCCATTATATTATTAAGGAGGATATTTTATGACACAAAAAGAATTATTATATTTAGAAGATGCAATAGGCCATGAAGATACTATTATTAAGATTTGTGAAGATGCATTAAATACACTTGATGATGAAGAGCTTACTTCATTTATGGAAAATGAAATTAATAATCATAATGAAATTAAATCAAGATTAATAAATTTATTAAAGGAGAAAGCTAATGGATAATAAAGTATGTATGAATAATTATTTATTAATATTAAAAAGTACAGTAGAAGTATATGTTCATGGTACATTAGAAAGTTCAAATGAAGATATA
>CAZFXQ010000054.1:0-7045 GCA_964523265.1 uncultured Muribaculaceae bacterium
AGTATGTGAACTAAATTGTAATGATTTTGAAATATATAAAGAAAAATTATCAATATATGAAAAACAACTAAAAGAAATGAAAAATTCATTTTCTGTTAGAGCATATTCTGAAACAGAAAAACCAATTGGTATATACTATTTTGGAATGGCAGATAGAAGAAAATTTGTATATAAAAAGGGAAATTTAATCGATGTAAAAACAAAAGAAATAGTTAAACATGTTGATTATAATAATGAATTAATTGTGCCGAATGACGAAGTAGAAACTCTTTCATCTGGCGAAAAACCAATAAATTTACCTAGTTTTGAAAACAAAAAATATTCAGAAATTTTAAAAGTATTACATCAAGAAATATTGTTTAATATAGATGGAGATATTCCAAAACCAAATATATTTGGTTATGATAGTGCATGGTATAGAGATACTATGTTAGCCACTATGGTTTTAGAAAAAACTAATAATACTTATTTATTAGAAGATTGGGTTAATTCAATAACTAATATATATGATAATTCTCGTGATAAAAATATAAACGAGGCTGATAATTTAGGGGAGCTTTTATATATAATAGGTGCTGTAAACGTTAATAGAAATGATTTAGTAGAAGAAATTTTAAATGAAATAAATAATAAAAAAAATGCTGATGGTAGTATTAGTGGAATGGTAGATGGTGTTATTCAAAGTTATTATCCAACAGTTTTGGCAATATATGGTGCCAGAAAAAATAACATATATTTAGATTTAGTACCACCATTAAATGACGATGGTTACGCAAAATTAACGTGGTATTATGATAATCCTATTTTTTCAAAAAGCGAGCAAAATTCAGAGTATTATCCATATATAAATTGGGGATTCTATCATTATAGTAATTATGGGGTATTATATGTTTTGGATGAAATATATCCACTTAGCTATGAGGGTGGCAATATTAATGAATTAGGTAAAGTGGAAAGCGAATGTTTTATTTCAAATTATTATTGTAATAGAAATTTATATATATCACATATGTGGCATGCTTCTGAGATGTTTTTAATGCTTGAAAATTATTAATTAGGAGGTAAAAATGAAAAATTATATTAAGTTGATGAGAGTTAAACATTATATAAAAAATGGGTTAATTATTTTGCCAATATTTTTTAGTCAGGGGTTATTTAATTATGCAACTTTAAGAAATGTTTTTTTTGCTTTTTTATCATTTAGTTTAATGTGCTCCGTAGTATATATTATTAATGATATTAGGGATATTGAAAAAGATAAAAAACATCCTGAAAAAATGAAAAGGCCATTAGCCTCCGGCAAAATAAAAAAGAAAAATGCATATATGTTATTAAGTATACTATTAATAATATCATTATTTTTAAATGCTTTTTCTACTACTGGTAAAAACTTAATTATTTCTTATTTTTTACTGTTTGGTTACTTAATATTGAATATATTGTATAGTTTTGGTTTAAAGAATGTACCTTTAATAGATATAATAATACTAGTTTCAGGATTTGTTATAAGAATTATTTATGGTTCTGTAACAACTAGTATTGAAATATCTAGTTGGTTATATTTAACTATAATGTCAATGGCTTTTTATCTTGGATTAGGAAAAAGAAGAAAAGAGTTAGAAAAGAATAGTACCAAATCAAGAAAAGTATTAGAAAATTATAGCAAAAATTTTTTAGATAAAAATATGTATCTTTGTATGAGCTTAACAATTATATTTTATTCATTATGGACAATTGATCCAGTTGTATCAAAAAATCATAAAATTTTGATATGGACTGTTCCGTTTGTTTTGATAATTTGTATGTTATATAGTATGGATATTGAAGGTTCAAGTTTTGGTGACCCAGTAGAAGTAATAATGAATAACAAATATTTGTTATTACTTGTAATAATATATATTGTTTTGATGTTTTTGATTTTTTATGGTAATACTATTTTGTCATTTATAGGGTAATAAAAATGAAGTTAGTATTGTATGATTTTGATAAAACAATATATGATGGTGATTCTTCTTTTGATTTTTTTCTATTTTGTCTTAGAAAAAAGCCATTAATAAGTTTATATGTTCCTATTATGTTTTTTTCAATAGTTTTATATAAATTTAGGATTATTAATAAAACAAAAATGAAGGAAATGTTGTTCTTATTTTTAAAAAAATTTAATAATATTGATAATATTATTAGACAGTTTTGGAGTGTAAATATAAAAAAAATAAAAGGTTTTTATAATGTTAAGGGTCATAAAGATGATATAATTATTTCAGCTTCACCAGAATTCTTGTTAAAACCGGTTGCAAGAATGTTTGTGGTTAAAGATTTAATTTGTACTAAGATGAATAAATATAATGGTAAAATAAAAGGTAATAATTGCTATGGTGAAGAAAAATTAAATCGTTTTTTGAAAAAATATGATGTAGATGATATATATGAAGTATATAGTGACTCTTATAGTGATTTGCCATTATTATTAAATGCAAAAAAAGCATATTTTGTAAAAGGAAATGATATTCGAATGTATAAACAAAAATAGTTTAGTATTGTATGATTGGAGTTGTAATTATGAAAAAATTATTTTTGATAGTATTATTTTTACTTTTGTTATTTTTATTTAGTATTAATGTCAGTGCACTTGAAGAATCAGTGTATTATATTCATAGTTCTTTATATCAGGGTTATTCAATTGATTTAACAGGTGGTATAGCTTCAAATTCAAATAATATACAAATGTATAATAATAATAATTCCATTGCACAACAATTTAAAATAGAAAAAATCGATGATAAATATTATACTATTAAAAGTATGGTAAATAGTGAATATAATATTGATGTTACAGGTTCTTATTATAATGATGGTACAAATATACAATTGTATCAAAATAATGGTTATGATTCTCAAAAATTTATGATTGAGAAAGATGATGGAAATAATTATTCAATTATTTCTGCTAATAATAATTATTGTTTAGATATTTATAACAATAATGTAATACTAAATACATGTAGTAATTCAATGACACAAAAATTTAAATTTGAGGAGATTATTTATCCTAGTTTTACATTACAAAGTGGAGTATATACTATTTCTACTTCCTTAAATAACAATATGTTTATTGGTGTTCAAAATTCTATAGTTGGTAACTGGAGTAATGTTGTTTTAAGAGATAATATAGATAATACAAGTAAGTGGATAATAAAATATTTAGATAATGGGTATTATTCAATAAGGCAATATTCAAATAATAATTATTCATTAGATGTTTTAGGAGGAAGTAGTTTACTTACAACAAATGTTCAATTATATAAGTATTATGAAAGTGATGCACAATTATGGATTATACATGATAATGGTGATGGATATTACAAGATAATATCAAAGTGTAATAACTTATTAGTGGATTTAGTTGGTGGTAATGCAAGAAATAATAATAATATTCAGATGTATGAATCTAATAATAGTTATGCTCAGTTATTTAAGTTTAATAAAGTTTCAGATGTTAGTGAAAAAGTGGTTGATGATGGAACATATTTTATAAGTCCTAAGGCTGATTATAATAAATTATTAGATGTTACTGGAGCTAATTTTATTGATGGAAATAATATTCAAATATATCAAGGAAATTATGGTGTTTCACAGAAATGGTATATTAAATACGAAGATAATAATTATTATAAATTGTATGTAGATTATAATAGAAAATATTGTTTGGATGTAGATAATTTTAATGTTGTGATTAATACTTGTGATGATCTAATTTCACAACAATGGATCATTAAGAAAAACGATAATATATATTATTTTGTTTCTACTTCGGGCTTATATTTGGATTTGTATGGAAATTATACATATAATTCAAATAATATACAAGTTCATGAATTTAATAATAGTGATGCTCAAAAATATAATTTAAGAAAAACTGTAAGTGGAATAAGTGAACAAAGTATAGATAACGGAATTTATATGATATCTAGTTCATTAAATAATAGTTTTATGATTGATTTAACGGGTGGTGTAACAAACAATGCAAATAATATTCAGCTGTATGCAACTAATGGACATAGTGCACAGAAATGGAAAATAACTTATTTATATAATGGATATTATGAAATTGTTAGTTTGATTGATTTAACAAAAAGTTTGGATGTATCGGGTGCTGGGTCATATCCGGGTACAAATGTTCAATTATATGATAAAAATGGGTCTCCTGCGCAGCAGTGGATATTAAAAGATGCAGGAGATGGTTATTATTACATAATGTCTAATTGTAGTGGGTTATATGTTGATGTTACAGGTGGAAATGCTGTTAATGGTAATAATATTCAAATGTATACTTTTAATGGAAGTGACGCCCAAAAGTTTAAATTTTTAAAATCTGAAAATGAAACGCGAATAATAGACGTAAGTGTTCATAATGGTAAAATTGATTGGAATAAAGTTAAAAATTCTGGTATATATGGAGTAATATTAAGGATTGGTTACTGGAGTTCAGAAGATAATAGATTTTCTGAATACATATCAGAAGTTAAAAGACTCGGAATTCCATATGGAATATATTTATTTAGTTATTCTGGTAATACTTATGAAGCTAATATTGAAGCTGATTTTACAAATCAAATGATATCAAAATATAATTTAAATCCAACATTAGGTATATTCTATGATTTAGAAAGTTGGTATATTAGTGATGATAATAATACAAATACTATTACAAAAGATGATTATGATGCCGTTATTAATACTTATATAAGTAATGTATCTAACTTTGTTGGAAACAGATATAAAGTAGGGGTTTATGCATCAACAAGTTATATTTATGATAGATTTAACGAGGGTGCTAGAAAATATGTTGATTGGGTAGCAGATTATCGTGGATACTGTGGATATCAAGGCAATTATTCTCTATGGCAGTATACATCTAGTGGAAGAGTTGATGGAGTAAATGGAAATATTGATATAAGTTATTTAAGATAAAAATCAGGAGTAATGTATATGTATAAATCTTTTTCACTTTTGATTTCAATTGTTGCATTTAAAAATTTAATAATTATTTTTTTAAATTACATGATATAATTAGCTTGTAAGCATTGGAGGATGTATGAAAAAAGAAAAAATAAGTATATTTTTATTTACGCTTTTAACGTGTTTTTCTTTATCACTATTAGATATTATTCCATCATATTCTTTTATATCTTTAGTTTTATTTGTAGTTTTGTTTGGTTTTTATGAAAAAGAATTAAATAAATTTAAAAAACGAAAAGCATTATTTATCATATCAATTTTTTTTAGTATGATTTTCCCAATTGGAAAAATCTTATATGATAATTATAATGATAATTTATTTTTATTATTTAGTTTGAAAAATATTTTTAAAATAATATTGTGCATAATTGGGTTAACACCATTGTTTAATTGTACTTTTAATTATTTATTAACTTTATTGTGTAAAGTTAATATAAAAAAAAGTAATAAAATTAATCTAAAGTATTGGTTCATTTTTTCATTAATAATTTTCTTGGGTTGGATACCATATTTTTTAATTAATTATCCTGGTATTGTTCCAAGTGATGTTATTGATCAATTAAATCAATTTCTAGGTTTTAGAATGCTTAATGATCATCATCCTGTATTTCATACCATGTATGTTGGTACACTATACAAAATATTTTCTTTTGGTGGTAGCAACTTTGCTATTGCTTGTTCTGTTGTTGTACAAATGTTAATTTTATCACTAATTTTTGGATATTCAATTTATTATTTGAATAATAGAGGTTTAAATAAATTTTGGACAATTATTATTTTAATATTTTATATAACTCCAATTTTTGGAATGAATTCAGTTAATTTATGGAAAGATTCAATATTTAGTGGATTAGTTGTATTGCTTATTATATCAATAGTAAAAATATGTGATAGTGATAATAAAAGTTCTATATTGTTATTTATTATTTCTTCTGCTTTATGTTTAATGTTTAGAAATAATGCAATATATATGTATATGATGCTAATTATCTTTTCATTTATTATATTAAGAAAAAAATTAAAAAAGATAATTATTTGTTTTGGTGTTGTTTTGCTATTATATTTTACAATAAAAGGGCCTATATATAAGAATTATAATATAAGTAAGGGTTCATCAGCTGAATATTTAGCAATTCCGATTCAACAAATTTCAAGAATGATAACTAAAGATATAAAATTAAATAAAGCTGATAAGAAATTAATTAATGATATAATTGATATAAATGTAATAAAAGATGTATATAATCCATATACATCAGATAATATTAAGTTTAATAATAATTTTAATATAATAGCCTACGATAATAACAAAGTAGAATATTTAAAATTATGGTTACGATTAATAATCAAACATCCTTTTATTGCAACAGAATCTTATCTTTTGAGTACATTAAGTTATTGGAATACGGATGTTTATAATTGTATGTATTATAGTACTGTAGAAAAAAACAATTTAAAAATATATTCTAGCCCAAAAGTGCCACATAGTGTAATTAAAATTTTAAATTTATTGAATAATAAAAATATACCAATATTGAGTTTAGAATATAGTTGTAGTTTCGCAATTTATTTAATACTATTTTCATTAATGCTATGTTATTTTAAAAAAAATAAAAAGTACTTATTATGTTATATACCTATTTTTGGCCTATGGTTATCTATTATGATTGCAACACCTGTTGCATCTGAATTTAGATATATTTTTTGGTCTTATACTTGCTTACCATTATTATTATTTATACCATTTAGTGAGGTGAAGGAAAATGAATAAAAATGAAAGAATAGCGGTTTTAATCCCGTGCTATAATGAATCAAAAACGATAGAAAAAGTTGTAAAAGATTATAGAAAAGCTTTGCCTGAAGCGGATATATACGTATATGATAACAATTCATCTGATAATACTGATAAGATAGCAAAAAAAGCAGGTGCAATAGTCAAATATGAGTATAAACAAGGCAAAGGGAATGTAATAAGAAGCATGTTTAGACAAATAGATGCAGATTGTTATTTAATGATTGATGGGGA
>CAZFXQ010000055.1:0-6895 GCA_964523265.1 uncultured Muribaculaceae bacterium
TATCAGCTGTTAGTTCTTCCACCATGATGCTTTTTAGCATCTAATAATTCAAATAATGACGCTTCAATGGTACTACCTGATAATAAATTATTAGTGCTTCTGTTTACAAATTTATCGTACATTTGTCTATCATTATCAACTTTTTTTATAAATACACCAAGTATCACATAGTTGTTATCACCAATATGTTTATATACAATCCTTATTTGATCATCCTTAATTTCATATATTCCAGTTCCTA
Organism: uncultured Muribaculaceae bacterium; assembly: GCA_964523265.1. Classification (GTDB taxonomy): domain Bacteria; phylum Bacillota_I; class Bacilli_A; order RF39; family UBA660; genus Aphodocola. Next base: position 242 of record CAZFXQ010000055.1, read on the forward strand.
ATGTTAACTGTTTTAAATATGTAGATGGTATTTTTCCTTTTTTAAAATATTTTAAATGTTTTAAAATTATTCCGTATAAATCATTTGGAACTTTCTTTAAATCAGATTCAAAATATGTTTTTTCATTTTCAGTCCCTCTTGATGTAAAGCTTAAATTATTGACATCTGGCAATTCCTCATCGATTTCTTCAGATTCATATTGTTTTATACCTTCATCATAAAATGCTCTTACCATATTATATATTTTTAAGTCATTATAGTAATCTTCCCTTATTAAATCCCTAATGTCCTTTTCGTGATACATGTCTTGATGCTTAATTTCGTTTGCATTAAAAAACATATTATCTTGTAATTTTTTTAATAAGTTAAATATAAAATAGTCAAATTCTTCTTTTGTATAATTACCTGAAAAAATCAGATTTCCTTCATAATGAGGTAAGTACCTCATTATATCATCAATACTAATAGAATTTCTTTGATCATATAAAATATCACAAAAATCATTTATCTCATTTTTTCTTTGACTTTCAATACTAGGCACTTCAATTAATTCATACCCGCTTGTTATCATATCAATTATTTCGTATGATTTTTGAAAACTAAATCTCTCATTATTTCCTTTTTTATGGGCAATAATATTGTGTTGTTTTATTCTTTCAAGTAAAATGATACGTTCCTTTTCATCTATACCTTTTTCTTTAAAAAGATTTATTAACGTTTCATATTGATAAGAATTAATTATGTTCCAGCTTCTAAGATTATATTCAATATCTTTATATTGATCTATTACTGATTCAGAATGAATTGGTCTTTTACTTACATATTTTGCTCTTTCTTCTTGATATTTATCTCTTATTATATTTAAAACGGATAACAATTCTTTTTTAGCTTCACGATATTCACTAAATGTCATTACTTTTTTATTATTATCCCAAGCTAAACATATTCTTGCACTTTCAAATATTATTTTACAAATACCTCTTGTTTTTTCTTCATCATAATCAAAAATTTTTGGTAATAATAAATAAAATTTAGCAATATTTTTCATTATGGTTTCATAATCACTAGTAAGTATATGTACATTACTTTTAAGATAAGTTTGATCCTCTAGCATATCAAGTAAATTACGAATAAAATTAACCATATCTTTTTGTAATTGAAATTCCTCATATTTACCATAATACTCATTTATTTCGTTTATTAATAAACTCCTAATAAATTTAACGTTTAAATCTCTTACTTCCACTACTATCACCTACTTTATATTATTATAACAAAAAAATAGCATTTAAGCTACTTTTAATATTTCAATCTCAAAACTACCATTTGGTGAATCAACAGATACTTTGTCACCTTGTTTTTTTCCAATAACTGCTAAAGCTATTGGAGATTCATTAGAAATCCTATTTTCAAAAGGATCAGCTTCGTTAGTACCAACTATTGTGTATTCTTCTTCTTCATCGTCATCATATTTAATTGTGATTTTAGAACCAACTTTAATTTTTCCGTCGTTATTATTTTCAATAATTATTGCATGTTCTAGCGTATATTCTATTTCCTTTATTCTTGCTTCAAGTTTTGCCTGATTATCACGAGCTGCAGAATATTCTGCATTTTCAGACAAATCACCTTGTGCTCTAGCTTCTTTTATAGCATTAATAACTTCTGGTCTTTTAACTTTTTTTAGTTCATCTAACTCTTCTTCTAACTTTAAAAAACCACTTGAAGTTAAATATATCTCTTTTTCTTTATTTTTCATAAGTAATCACCTCGCTTAAATGAAATACGCATATAATAATACTATATTTTTTTTGTTTTGTCAATCTAAAAAGTTGACACGCATAAGACTGTTTTTCATAATTTTTTTATCACAATCTATTTTAATAATTTCACCAGGATGTCTTGCAACATCTATTCTTTCATCATTTTCATTATACATATTTTCAATCTCAAATGTAAAATCACTCATATCAGGTGAAAAGATGTTAACAAAATCTCCTTTTTTAAAATAATTTCTTTGTTCTACAATTATCCTTTTATTTATATTATCGTAATCGAGAACTACTGCTAGAAAATCCTGATTTGAATCCTCTTGTCTTTTTGACAAATAATATTGTTCATCTTTTGATATTTTTTTATCAAAAAACTGTGGTGCAACATCTCTGTTTGCACATCTATTTAGTATTTTGCTAGCTTTAATAATATATTCATCATCTTTGATATTATTACAGTACAAATCAATTATTTTTCTATATACCGATATAATTGTTGAAACATAATATATAGAGCGCATTCTTCCTTCTATTTTAAATGAAGAAACTCCAATTTTTATCATGTTATCTATATAATTAATCATTGATAAATCCTTTGATGCTAAAGAAAAATTTTGATTACTAGATATTTTGTTTTTATTATTATCAAACAAATCAAAATTAAACCTGCATACTTGACAACATCCTCCTCTGTTAGCATCACGGTTAGTAAAATAATTCGAAAGTACACATTTACCAGATATATTGCTACACATTGCTCCGTGGATAAAACATTCTATTTCCATATTAGTTTCTTTAATAATATTTTCAATTTCATTTTTATTACATTCACGTGCTAATACAATGCGCTTAACTCCTAAATTTTTAAAATATAGTGCTGAATCTTTATTTAAAACAGAACTTTGTGTTGAAAGGTGTAGTTCAAAATCAAACTTTTCTTCTTTTGCAATGTCAATTACTAGTGGATCAGAAAAAATAATAGCATCAACACCAATTTCATTTAATTTTTTTAAATAATCTTTAATTTTTATTACATCATCGTTATGAAAAACAATATTTACAGTTACATATATTCTTTTGTTTAAATTGTGTGCATAACAAACCGCTTCTTTAATTTCATCTAACGAAAAATTAGAAGCATTAGCACGCAAACTATATTCTTTACCACCAATGTATACAGCATCAGCACCATAAAGAAAAGCCCACTTTAATTTTTCTAAATTTCCCGCAGGTGCTAAAAGTTCTACTTTTTTATTCATCATTTTTTATCACCTTGTATATGGTTTTCTTATTTATAAAACCATCATCACAATCAAATAAATTATTTATAACATCATTTTTACTTTTGTCTTTTGTGATAAAAGAATCAATTACAATTTTTAAATTTTTGTCTATCAAATAACTATCTATTATGTAATAATCACAATTAATATCACCTATATATTTAAGTAAATTTAATACTTTACACGATAATATGTGAGTGAAGTTTTCATCTTCTATCACTTTGTAATATAGCTTATTATCTTCTGATATCTCATAAAATTCGCTATTTTCTTTTTTTAGATTATAATATTCTAAGTAATTAGAAATAAACTTTCTCATTGAAGTAGATAAATGCGCATAACCAAATACTTGCTTTAAAAGTATAGCATTAGTATTATTTCTTATGTTATTTATCTCTTCAAGTGTAATATCATTAGTAAGTATCACACCTATTGCACCATTATTATAATAGTGGTTTATTGAACTATATGAATTATTTAAATGCATAAAATCAATTATTATGTTTGTATTCAATTTGTAAGTTAACGCTGCTTGATCACCAACAATAATACCATCTAAACCTATTTTATCAAGTAATAATAAACTTTTTTTATACTCATCAAGTTCACTATTAAAAACAGGAGCATTAAGACTTACAAATAATCTTTTATTTTTATATTTTTCTTTCATTTTTACTATGTCATCATATGTATATGTTTTTCTAAATAGTATTGAAAATCGTTTAAAACCAATTATATAACCTGAAACATTATCATAAAACTCATTATCATTATTAATTTTAATCAATATTTCTTTCATTTTTACTTTCCCTTTTTCTTGATATTGCAATACCATCACCTATATCAAAAAATCTTGTTTTAAATTTTGTATTTGTTTTTAAAAAAGTTACATATCTTTCAAGTTTTGTAATAAGGCCTTTTAAATTTCTGGACAATTTTGTTTTATCAGAAAAAGTAAGTCCATGAAAATTAATGTTATCTGTTACTATATAACCTTTACTTGCTAAATTTGAAGAGAATCTGTCAAAAAACTTAATATATTGACTTTTTGCTGCATCAATGAATATTAAATCAAACTTTTCATTTAATTTAACATCTAATGCATCTGTTAAAATAAGTGTTATACGATTATCTAACTTTAACTTTTTTACATTTTTAACCGCTGCTAAATATCTGTCTTTGTCTCTTTCAATTGAAGTTATGTTAATATCTTTATCTACTAGTGCCATTTTTATCGCTGAATATCCAATTGCACTTCCTATTTCTAATATATTTTTTATCTTATTTAATTTAATAAACTCACACAAAAAATTTATACCATCTTTTTCCATTATTGGTATACCTTTTTCATCAGCATACTTTTCTATTTTTCTTACTTCATAATCATAGTCCATTTATAGCACCACCAAATCCTAAATAATTATATATAATTTACTTAAAAAATGCAATATTACATATTATTATTTTAAATAATTTTACCATTTAAACTACCATTTTCATAATTAATAATACTAACTTTAACAATATTTCCAATTAAGTTACTGCAACCATTAAAATTAACTACTAAATAATTATTAGAATGTCCTTTTAGTACGCCATCCTTAAAACTTTCAGGTATTACATCCAAATCTTTACCAATAAACAATTTATAATACTTTTCTTCTAGTTTTTTAAACTCTTTAATCAAGATTCTGCTTCTTTCATGCTTCTCATCATTTGTAAGTTGCCCATCCATTATTGAGGCTTTTGTTCCTTTTCTGTTTGAATATGGAAATACGTGTCCTTTTGCGAAATTAATTTTCCTAATAAATGATATTGTCTCATTAAAATCTTCTTTTGTTTCGCCAGGAAAACCAACTATCACATCAGTTGTAATTGAAATATTTGGTCTTATTTTTCTTATTTCATTAATCTTGTCATAAAAATACTTAGTATCATATTTTCTATTCATTAATTTAAGTATCTTATCACTTCCTGCTTGAAGTGGAATATGAATATTGTTAGCTATTTTATCACATTTCTTTAATGTATCTAAAAATTTATTATTTAGTTCTGTTATTTCGATTGATGAAATTCTAATCACTTCTAAACCTTCTATTTCATTTAATTTAATTAGTAAGTCACTAAAGTCATATTCTTTATCAGCCCCATAATGTCCAGTATGAATACCAGTTAAAACCACTTCTTTATACCCCATTTTAACTAAACTTTTAGCCTCATTAATGACATTTGTAATATCTTTACTTCTAACCTTACCTCTTGCATATGGAATTATGCAATAAGAACAAAAATTTTCACATCCATCTTCTATCTTTATTAGTGCTCTCGTTCTTGTTTTTAAAGTTGATAAATTCATATCATCAAATGATGAAGTATTAATGTCATTTATATTTATAATTTTTTTTTTATTATTTATATATGCAAGTACTAAATTTACAACATCACTTTTTTTATCATTACCTACTATTATGTCAGCATGATCCTTAATATCTTCATAATTTTTTTCTATTTGACAAAAACAACCCATTGCAACTACAATCGCATCTTTATTTTTGTTTTTACAACTTCGTATCATTTTTCTTGATTTTTGATCTGACATATTGGTAACGGTACAAGTATTTATTATATATATATCTGCTTTATCATCACTAGAAAAAGGAATAATTTCAAACCCTTTTTCTAAAAAACTTTTAATTACATATTCACTTTCATATGTATTTACTTTACAACCTAAAGTATGTATTGCAACTTTCATATAAACTCCTTTTAAAAAATTAAGAAGTTTTTCTAAAACTTCTTATTTATCATTATCTACTATATCTTTTTTTACACCATATATTGGTGAAATAACTTGTGATACCTTAAATGCTTTCACTTCCTGTTTTTCATTATTAATCGCTTTATTTCTAACTTCTTCAACCAAGGCTGGTTCTAAATTATATTTTTCAAGATAATTAACACCAGTTGGTTCATCATCTATTAATTCTAATTCTTTAGCTCTTTGCATTAATTCATCAATTGATATAATTGCAGTTCTCTCTTGATCTTCTTCAAACGAAGTAAGTGTTACAGGTGAATCATCATTTAGTGCATCTTCTATTCTTTTTGCAATATCCTTTACTTCATTACTCTTTTCACTTTTTTCTATGTTTTCTTTTTTTATTTCTGTTATTACGGGATTTGTATCTTCTTTTAAATCTTTTTTTATGTATTTGCTAATCATTCTTTTGGCATTTATTTTTTGAATGATCGATGTAATAAGTAAAGCTAGAAAAAGTATTAATATAAGACCTACAATTATGGTAAAGACAGTCTTACCTTCATTACTTAGATTATCATAAAAATTACTAAACGTGTAAGATATTTGTGCAAACATTTTTTTCATAATAATCACCTCATAAATTCATAATTAATCATACTTATTGCAACTATAGGTGCCGTTTCACTTCTTAAAACATTATCACCCATACGACATGGAAGAAAACCATTTTTTATAAGTATTTCTTCTTCTTCTTTGTTAAAACCACCTTCTGGTCCAATAACAATTAATATTTTATCACACTTATTATTTTTTTCTAGTATTTTTTTAATATTTTTTG
>CAZFXQ010000056.1:0-6889 GCA_964523265.1 uncultured Muribaculaceae bacterium
GCTATATTTTCTGCAGACAAAAGAATATGATAATGAGAATGATAACTCGAATGTAATTTATACAGAACTAAATGGTTATAAGTTTATGCTTATGGGAGATGCAGGAGTAGATAAAGAAAAAGATATTTTAGATAAATATAATATAAGTGCTATAGATGTATTAAAAGTAGGGCATCATGGAAGTAAGATAAGTAGTAGTAAAGAATTTATAGATGAGATTAATCCTAAATATTCAATAATTAGTGTTGGAAAGAATAATAGGTATGGTTATCCAAATAAAGAAGTTTTAGATACATTACAAGATTCTAAAATATATAGAACAGATCGAGATGGTAGTATTATGTTTAAGATTAAAAATAATAAATTACAAATTGAGACTTGTAGTCCGTAGAAAGGAAGATTTATAAAATGAATGAAATAAAAGAATATACAGCAAAAGTATTTGAAGATATAAACATATAGATGAAGTTGGTAATGAATATTGGTTAGCAAGAGAATTACAACATGTTTTAGATTATTCTCAATGGAGAAGGTTTGAAAGTGTAATAGATAAGGCAAAGATAACATGTAAGAATTCAGATTTAAATGTTAATGAACAATTTGCCGATGTTGGCAAGTTGTTAAATGAAGTAGGTGGAAAATATGGAGATAATATTATAGATGATTACTTTAAAAAGTTGGTTGTTGAAGTTGGTAAAAAATATAATAGAAGAACTTTATTTAGAATGAAAAAATTTTATAGTGTATTTTGTAATGAAAAAGTGACAACAATGTTGACACAATTAACATGGTCATATTATTTACTTTTATTATCAATGAATGACTATGATGAAATAATATATTATATAAATATATCTAAAAATAATAATTTAACACAAAGACAATTACAAGATAAAATAAAAAATAAGGAATATAAAAATAAAAAATAGATATAATAAAAAATATGGTAAACAAATTAGTTTGTTTACCATATAATATTTTAGAACGCTGATGCATGATAAAGCGTTTTTATATAGATTCTGAGAAACTATTGATTTAGTTTCTCTTTTAAAATTTTCTGTATAAACCAATTGCTTTTCCTAAAATAGTACAATTTGGAAGTATAATTGGCTTCATAGTGTCATTTTCTGGTTGAAGTCTTATGTGATCGATTTCTTTATAAAATGTTTTTAAAGTAACTTCATTTTCCATTGTCATAGCAACAACAATATCACCATTTTTGGCTACGTTTTGTCTTTGCACAATAACAATATCACCATCAAAAATACCTGCGTTAATCATTGATTCACCACTTACTTTTAGCGTAAACACTTCTTCGTTGTTTGGTATTAAGTATGATGGTAAACTAAAAAACTCATTTGGTATTTCAATAGCTTCAATTGGAGAACCAGCAGTTATTTTACCTAAAAGTGGAACTTGAGTAATATCATCATTAATGTATTCGTTTATACCAATTATTTCTAAAGAACGGTATTTAGAATTAGTTTTTTTTATGTAACCTTTTGATTCTAACGAATTAATATGTGATTGAATTGTTGCGGGTGAATTTAAGCCTAAAGCGCTTCCTATTTCTCTTACAGCAGGTGGATAACCGTGTTTTGCTATGTAACTTTTAATGAAATCTAAAACATCTTTTTGTCTATTTGTTAATTTTTCCATATTTTCTCCTTTTTAACTAATTAAATAATAACACAAATACTTTACAATGTCAAACAAATGTTCAATTTTTGTGTTGACACATACAATTGTTCGTGTTACAATATAATTGTAATTGGAAAAGGAGTGGGTAATATGAGATTATTAAAAGATTATAAAAAGGTAGCAATTATTTATATATTATTAACATTAATTAATGTTATATGGATTATTAGCTATGACAGAAGCAAAGTTATAAAACATGTTGATAGTGGAAAACAAATTGCTTTAAGGTAAAACATAATATGTTGCTAAAATATTAATTTTATCTTATAATGTATACTGTAGGATAGGAGGGGCTTTATGAATGATGAAAAGCTAATAAACGTTATAAAAGCTTTATCAATTGCTGAAATAACAAAGGCCAATTCTGGGCATCCTGGAATCGCTTTGGGTGCAGCACCAATACTTTATACATTATACAAAAAACATATGGTTATTGATGTGTTAGATGAAAAATGGATTAACAGGGATAGATTTATTTTATCAGCAGGCCATGCATCGGCTTTGCTTTATTCAACATTATATATGTCTGGTTTTGATCTTAATATAAAAGATTTAAAAGATTTCAGAAAACTTGATTCAAAAACACCAGGGCATCCAGAACTTAATTTAACACCAGGTGTTGAGATGACAACAGGTCCTTTAGGTCAAGGCTTTGCTACTGCTGTTGGAATTGCTTCTGCATCAAAATATTTGTCAGAAAAATTTAATGGAATAATAGATTATAAAACTTATGTATTATGTTCTGATGGTGATTTAATGGAGGGTATTTCATACGAGGCAGCGTCTTTAGCAGGTAATTTAAAATTAGATAATTTAATTGTTTTATATGATTCAAACAAAGTTACTTTAGATGGCACTTTAAAGAAAACATTTAGTGAAAATATTTTAAAGAGATTTGATGCACTTGGTTGGTATACAGATGTAGTAGCGGATGGTAATAATACAATGTTGATAGATATGGCAATAGAAAGAGCAAAAAGGCAAACTGAAAAACCAGCGTTTATTGAAATTAAAACTACAATAGGAAAAGATTCATTACTTCAAGGTACAAATAAAGTTCATGGAGGACCTTTAACCAAAGAAGATATAAGGCAGTTAAGAGAAAAATTAAAGATAGATACAGATCTTTTTGCTAATATTAAAGAATTAAGAAAAGAAATGGTTAATTATATAAGAGTAAGAACAAATTATGATAAGAAAAAATGGCAAGTTAAATATAATGCTTATATAAAATCATGTGATGATGAGACAAGGTCATTTTTAGAATCGTTAAATCAAGATAAAAAGTTTGATATTATTAAATTATTTAAAGGTTTTCAAGTTAGTGAGGATGAACTTAGAAATATTAATGGAAAGGTAATGAATAATATTGCTAACACATACCCTTCATTTATTGGTGGATCTTGTGATGTTTTTTCTTCAACAAAGACATATTTAACTGAATTCTCGGATTTTTCTTCTGATAATTATTCTGGAAAGAATATATGGTTTGGTGTTAGAGAACATGCCGCTGGAGCTTTTATAAATGGACTTTCATTATCTGGGTTAAGACCATTTACATCAACATTTTTGGCATTTTCGGATTATTTAAAACCATCTATTAGAATGGCAAGTTTAATGAATTTACCGAGTGTTTTTGTGTTTACTCATGACTCTTTAATGATTGGTTCAGACGGCCCTACACATCAACCTGTTGAACAATTGGCATCATTGAGATCAATACCTAATTTTTATGTTTATAGACCATGTGATTATAATGAAGTTGTTGGTTCATGGAATTCCATATTAAATAGTGATAAACCAAGTGCAATAGTTATATCTAAAAATAAGATAAAAAACCTTGACTCTACAAGCATTGTTGATGTTAAAAAGGGTGCTTACATTGTAAAAAAAGAAAGTAGAAAATTATTTGTTATAATAATTGCAACAGGTACTGAAGTTTCGTTAGCACTTGATATTGCACAAAAATTGGAAGATAAAAAAATTGGTACCAGGGTTGTATCTATGCCATGTATAAGATTGTTTGAAAATCAAACTAAAGCTTATCAAGATGAAGTACTTCCAAAAGGGTATAAAACATTTGTTATAGAACGTTTATCAAGTTTTGGATGGAATAAATATGTTTATAATGATAATTATATTATAGGTATGGATTCATTTGGTGCTTCTGCAGATTGTGCAGATTTATTAAAAAAATATAAATTAGATGATGAAAGTATATATAAAAGAATAGAAAAAATGATTAAATGATAATATTCGACACCTTTTTTATAAAAAAAAGTATATTTTATAATCGAGGTGTTTTTTAAATGCGATGTTATTATTTATTTAAGATTAATGAAAATTTTTGCAAATTATATAAAAATAAAACATATTATTTATATAAAACATTAGAAGATATTTCAAAAATGAATAAAAATGATTTTATAATTTCCTATAAACTTTATTCACAAATTGTAGATGGTTATGATAAAAAAGAAGTAGGAAGTGGTATTTATAGACTATTATGTTTTGACAAAAATTACTATAAAACGCTTAATAACCATATATATGATGATGGTATCGAAAAAACAAAACTTACAATTTGTAATAGTTATATAAAAATAATTAGTAATAAAAATATTACAAAATTTTTTAAATCGTTAAAAAAAGAAAGTAATATTTTAGTTTGTGATTTCCAAAATAAGGATTATTTTTGGCTTAGCAGTTGTTTTGGAAAAACACTTGCGCAAAATAATTATTTTTAGTAAAATAATTTTAAAGAAAGGAAGTTATTTATGTTAGAAAATATTTTATGGTTAATAGGGGGACTTATACTAGGCGTTATTTTAGGTTTTTTTGGTGCTAGGTTATTTATGAAAAAATATTTAAAGAAGAACCCACCAATAAATGAAAAAATGATAAGGGCTATGATGATGCAAATGGGAAGAACACCAAGTCAAAAGCAAGTAAATCAAGTTATGAAGGCAATGAATAATGCAAAATAAAAGTCTTGATGACTTTTTTTCTTTAGATAATATAAAAAATAAAGAGAAAAATTAATTAGGTAATTAATAGCTATAAATAAGAAGAAAATTAAGTGATGACGAATATGATAAACAAGTATTGATAATAAAATGTATCGAGTTAAATTTAATATAATAAATAAAGTAGATACGAATTTTAAAATGAGGTGATAAATATGTTTGTTGATGAGGTAATAATAAAGGTAAAAGCAGGTAACGGTGGTGATGGTTGTACTGCATTTAGAAGAGAAAAATTTGTACCTGATGGTGGACCATGGGGTGGTAATGGAGGTAGAGGATCTAACATTATATTTAAAACGGATGAAGGACTTAAAACACTGCTTGATTTAAGATATAATAAACTTATTAAAGGAACAAAAGGTGTAAATGGTTCTGGTAAAAATAAGAATGGTAAAAATGCAGAAGATATAATAATAAAAGTTCCATTAGGTACAACAGTAAAGGATATTGATACAGGTCTTATTATTGCAGATTTAACAAAAAAAGATGATACATGTGTTATAGCATATGGTGGACGTGGTGGAAGAGGTAACACAGCTTTTGCAACAGCGTCAAATCCTGCCCCTGATTTTTCTGAACATGGTGAACCAGGTGAAGAAAAAAACATCAAAGTTGAATTAAGACTACTTGCAGATGTTGGTTTTGTTGGTATGCCATCAGTTGGAAAATCAACTCTTCTATCAAAGATATCAGCTTCAAAACCAAAAATAGCAGCATATCATTTTACAACATTATCACCAAATTTAGGAGTTGTAAAAACAAGGGATAATAGAGTTTTTGTAGCAGCAGATTTACCTGGATTAATAGAGGGTGCATCAAAAGGAGAAGGATTAGGAGATAAGTTTTTAAAACATGTTGAAAGAACAAGACTTATAGCACATATAATAGATATGAGTGGTCTTGAAGGAAGAAATCCAATAGATGATTATGAAATAATAAATAAAGAATTAAGAGAATTTAGTGAAAAATTAAGTTTAAAAAAACAAGTAGTTATTGCAAATAAGATGGATATAGAAGAGAGCAAAGATAATTTAAAAAAATTTAAAGAAAAATATAAAAATGTTGATATATATGAAATAAGCGCTATAACTAGTGTTGGATTAGATGATTTATTAGTTAAGATAGCAGATGAACTTGATAAAATAGAGGAAGAGCCTTTATTTGAAGAAAGTAATTATGAAAGTCATGTTTTGTATAAATTTAAAGAAGAAAAGCCTTTTACGATTGTTCGCGATAATGATATTTATGTTATAAAAGGAGAAAAAATAGAAAAATTATTTAAAATGACCAAATTTACTCATGAGGGTGAAATAAGATTTGCAAGAAAATTAAGAAAAATGGGAATTGATGAAGAACTTTTAAAAATGGGTGCTAAATATGGTGATAAGGTTCAAATAATGGACTTGATTTTTGAATTTAAAGAATAATTATTAACGTTAATAATTATTCTTTTTTTGTCAAAGAATGTCTAATATAAGTTTTGCTAATTGACACTAGGGGGGGGGCTGATGATATAATAAACACAAGAATAGGAGAGTGTTTGTTATGTTTAAAAGAAAGATAGGAAGACCATCTAATAGTGAAATAAAAAAAAGAAGAATAATAAAAGCGTTAGCTTTAAGTATAGTATTTATTGCAATACTATCATTAACATATACATTAACTAATATAAATACAAGAAGATTAAAAGGAGATAGTGGTCCAGATTATTATGGAATTTCATGTGAGGAAGAAACAGCATGCTATCAAGCTGGGTTTCGTAATGGTAATTTATATCAAGCTGTAATAGATAGATATAATAGTGAAAATAGTGCAAGTTTAACATATGAAGACGTAATAACAGATGAACAGCTTTTATCAATTACATCTCTTGATGCTCGTAAAGGAAACATAGATGATGCAACAGGTATAGAAAAGTTAGTTAATTTAAAGGATCTTTACCTTCCAGATAATAATCTTAATTCAATAGATTTAAGCAATAATACAAAATTAAACGGTTTAGATTTGGGTAATAACAATCTTACATCAATAGATTTAAGTAATTTAACTAATTTAGAAAATATGGATTTGGGTGGTAATAATCTTACCTCAATAGATTTAAGTAATTTAATAAATCTAGTAGATTTAAAATTAGATAACAACAGAATAAGTACATTAGACTT
>CAZFXQ010000057.1:0-6860 GCA_964523265.1 uncultured Muribaculaceae bacterium
TAATGAGAGGTGATTATTTTAATATAAAATATAAAATAATAAATAATTGTAAAAATAAATCAACTTTAAAAAAAGCCATTAACAATATCATAGCTAACATAATAATTATGGAAATAAATTATGAATAATAAATTAAGAGTTGGTATATATTTAAGATTGTCTAATGAAGATAAAAGCAAAATAAATGATATGAGTGAATCAATTAAAAATCAAAAAAATATGCTTATTGACTACATAAATAACGAACCAAATTTTATACTATATGATATATATTCTGATGAGGATTTATCAGGGGCCGGAACTTATAGACCTGAATTTGAAAGACTGATTAAAGATTGTGAAAATAAAAAAATAGATATAGTACTATGTAAAAGTCAATCAAGATTTTCTCGTGATATGGAAATTGTTGAAAAATATATTAACAATAAATTTATTGAATGGAACATTAGATTTATTGGTTTATCTGATAATGCAGATACATTAAATCATGGTAATAAAAAAGCAAGACAAATAAATGGATTAGTTAATGAATGGTATTTAGAAGATGTGTCTAATAATATTAAAAGTGCTTTTCACTCAAAAATGATTCAAGGTGAATTAATTTCTCCTTTCGCTCCATATGGTTATATGATATCTAAAGATAATAATAATAAATTAATGATTGATGAAGAGGCAGCTTCAATAGTTAAAAAAATATACTATCTTTTTTTAAAAGGATTTGGATTTACTTCCATATGTAATTATCTAAATAATAAAAATATACCTTCACCTTCTTTATATAAATATCAAAAAAACATTAAATTAAACATAGTAAGTAAAAATGAAAGAAGTAAAATAAAGTGGAATCCAAACGCAATTAAAACAATTTTATCAAATGAAGTTTACATTGGTAATTTAATTCAAGGGAAAAGAACAACAATAAGTTATAAAAATCATAAAGTAATTACGAAAGATAAAAATAGTTGGATAAAAAAAGAAAATACACATGACGCTATTATAGATATTAAAACATTTAACAAAGTTAAAGAGCAATTATTGAAAAGGTCAAAACCTTTAAAAAAAACAAATACTAAACATATCTTTTCAGGTGTAGTTTTTTGCATAGAATGTAATCATTCGTTTAGGAAAAAATCATCTGGTAAAAATAATTATTTAGTATGTTCAAATCCTATATGTAATAATAAAAGAGGAATTAGATATGATTTTTTAGAAAAGTTAGTATTAAATGAAATTAATAAAATTATTGATGATTATTATGATATTAAACTTATAAAAAATTGTTATAAAAAAAATAATACTTCCACATATACTAATAAAATTAATTTTTTAATGAAGAAAAAAGAAGAAATCAAAACTAACATAAATAATAATAAAAATTACTTATCTATACTATATGAAGACAAAGTAAATAAAATAATCACAAATAAACAGTTTAAATACTTACTTAATAATCATAATGAGCAATATAATAATTTAATAAAACAAAAAAATAGAATTGATAATGAAATTGATAATTATAAAAATAAAATTTCAAATGATAATCTAATTAATAAGTATAAAAAAATAAAATCCATTAACAAAATAATAATTAATGAATTTATAGACAAAATTTATATTAATAAACCAAACGAAACTAATAATAGAAATATTATAATAAATTGGAATTTTTAATTGTCCTAATCACATTCAAACAGTTGCTTTAATAAGGACACTGGCTTTAAAACCTGATATATTACTTTTAGATGAACCATTTTCAGCATTAGATTTTCAAACAAGAATAAAAGTATCTGATGATGTTTATAAAATTATAAAAGAAGAAAAGAAAACAGCCATTATGGTTACTCATGATATAACAGAGGCTATATCTATGGCAGATAAAGTAATAGTTTTATCAAAAAGACCAGCTAAAGTTAAAAATATATATGAAATAAAGATGGATAATAAAGATATACCTAGCACAAATAGACAAAACAAAAAATTTAATGAGTATTATAATGTGATATGGAATGATTTAAATGAATAAAGAATATAAAACTTATTTAAAAAAGCTTAAATTATCCACAATAAAAGTTATATTTTGTCAAATTTTCATACTTATACTGTTCATAACTTTATGGGAGTTTTTATCAGATAAAAACATAATTAATACTTTTTTATGTTCAAGTCCTAAAAAAGTATTAGAAACAATTATTAATCTATATCAAAAAAATAGTTTATTTAATCATATATTTATAACATTTAAAGAGATTATAATAAGTTTCATACTTGGGACAATAATTGGTATAGCTTTTGCGGCATTTTTATGGTTTAGTCCTTTTTCATCAAAAGTATTAGATCCATACCTTACTATTTTAAATAGTCTACCTAAAGTATCACTAGGACCAATTATTATCATATGGGCTGGAGCTAACCAAAATTCAATTATAATAATGGCACTTTTAATATCAGTAATATCAATGATAATAAGTGTTTATACAGGTTTTAAACAAACAAATATTAATAGTATTAAACTTCTTAAAAGTTTTAAAGCAAATAAATTTCAAATATTTATTAATGCCGTTTTACCATCTAATATAAACACAATAATAAGCTCACTTAAGATAAATCTATCCATGACATTTGTTGGTGTTATAATGGGTGAATTATTAGTATCAAAAGAAGGATTAGGATATTTAATTAATTACGGTTCACAAGTATTTAATATTAACTTAGTAATGAGTGGTATCATTCTATTATGTATTTTAACAAGTATTTTATATATAGCTATGTTATTTGTTGAAAAAAAATTAACCAAATAAAAAAAGTCTACTTAAAGTAGGCTTTATTTTATTATGGTCTTTTACAATCACTTCCAACTGTACAACTAAAACAATCATCAGCGTTAAGATTTTCATAATTATATTTAACACCGGCAATACTATTAATTGTTTCATATGAAAAACTTATTTTGCTAGATCCTTTAGCTGTACACTCATCATCACTTAATATAAGAAGACCATCTTCTGTTAATTCTTTTAAGCTTATTTCTGGTACAACACATGATGATGAGTTACAAAAATTTACTATATTACTTGCATAATATTTAGCTGCATATAAATGAGCAGCATTCTCTATTTTTCTATTTAAAGTTTCATTTGTTGCAGTCTCTTCTCTTTCAAGTAATTTTTTAATTCCTATTATCGCAATACCAGAAATAATTCCAACAATAATAACTATAGCTAATATTTCTATCAATGAAAAACCGTTTTTCTTTTTCACTTTAAATTCCCCTTTCATAAATCTAACCCCGGTTCTGGACTTAAAGAATAATCTGCTTTAATTCCTTTTTTATAAGCATAATATCCAGCTGATGCTATCATTGCAGCATTATCAGTACAATATTTAATTGGAGGCATAAGTATTTCAATATTAAGTTTATCACATTCTTCTTTAAGACTTTTTCTTAAATATGAATTAGCGGATACACCACCCGCAATTAATAATTGCTTAACATTATATTTTTTTATCGCTGCAATGGTTTTTTTAACTATTATACCAACTGCTACCTCTTGAAAAGAACATGCAAGATCATTTTTATTTATTTCTTTATGCCTTTGTTTTTCATTATGTACTAAATTTATAACAGCACTTTTAAGTCCGCTATATGAAAAATCAAATGAATTATCATCTTTTGGTATAGGTAAATTGTATGTATGTTTACCCATACTTGCCATCTTATCCATTAATGGTCCCCCTGGGTAAGGAATATCCATTACCCTTGCAACTTTATCATAAGCTTCACCTATTGAATCATCTAAAGTTGAACCAATTTTTTTAAATAAGTACTCATCTTCCATATAAACAATTTCAGTATGACCTCCTGATACTACAAGAGCAATTAAAGGAAATTTAAAGGTTCCTACAAACTTATTTGCATATATATGACCTTTTATATGATTTACTTTAATAAGTGGCTTATTTAAAGCTAAACTAAGTGCTTTTGCAGCTTCTATTCCAATAAGTAATGCACCATTTAATCCCGGACCATAAGTAACTGCTACAGCATCAATATCTTCTGCCTTCATATTTGCTTTATTTAAACATTCCTCTAAAACAATAGTAATACATTCTGTGTGATTACGACTCGCTATTTCTGGCACTACACCACCATAATTCTTATGGATATCTATTTGTGAATATATAACAGTTGCAATTTCATCTGTTCCATTTTTTACAATACTAGCACTTGTCTCATCACAACTAGTTTCTATTCCTAATATATATGTATCCTTCAAATACATCACCTCTTAAAGAACTTTTTCCATCAAATATGCATCTTTACCATCATAATACTCTTTTCTTATTGAAACTATTTTAAAACCATATTTTTCATATAGTCTTACTGCTGGCTTATTATCCATATTCACTTCCAAAGTAATATTATTACACTTATTTAATAAACAATCATCAATTATACTATTCATAATTTTCTTTGCATACCCTTTATTTTGATATGATTCATCTATTACTATATACTCAATTTCTGCTCTATCATAAATAATAGAATAAATAGCAAACCCAATAACACAATTATTTTCTTCTAAAACAATACACTTTGAAAAAAAATCTAATTTAAATTCATAATTAGGAAAAATACTACCTAATTCATTTATTCTTTTTATGTCTTTATCTAAAAAACATCGTACTATCATACTATTTTTCAACATCTATTTTCTTTAAATATATTGGTTTAGCTAGATGAGTATTTACTTTTTCTTTAGTTAAAGCGTAGTTTATTAAGTTTATGTAGTTATAATCTTCTATCAATCTTAAATTAATTTTGTTATTAACACTTAAATTAGTGAACAAACTATTTAAAAAATCATTATTTGACAATGATATAATAGTTATTTTTTTATTAACTAAATTCAAATTATTATCATTAAGTGACATATACCCTTCATATAAATTTGTATCTTGGTATATTCCTACATAAGAGTAATCTTTCTTATCAGGTACAACGGTTATTATTACTTCATCATCAAAACCTACTTTTAATGCCTCTAAATTATTCAAAAGATAAAGATTTTTATTTAAAATCCAAGAAAAAACCTTTGATACAGTAACACCAACCCTAACTCCTGTAAAACTACCTGGTCCATTAAGTGTTATAAAACTATCAATATCATTTAAACTAATATTATTTAAACTTAAGTTATTTTTAATTTCGCCAATTAAATAATTAGAGTGCTTGTTATGTGAATTAACATTAGATTTAAATATTAATTTATTATCATCTACCAAAGCAAGTGATAATGTTTCTCTTGATGAATCAATAAATAATTCCATTAAAGAACATCCTCACATAAATCTTCATACTTATCTCCGTATGGTATTATTGTAATACTCCTTTTTTCTTCATCAATAATTTTAAATTTAATCTCTAAACGCTCTTCAGGTAAATGTGACTTAATCATATCAGCCCACTCTATTATAATAATACCATCTTTTTTTAAATAATCATCTAATCCAAGTGAATCAACATCACCATCCAAGCGATAAACATCCATGTGATATAAATCTTTTTGGCCTGTGTGATACTCCTTTATAATATTAAAAGTCGGAGAAGTAATTACCTCATCTATGCCTAATGCTCCCGCAAAACCTTTAGTAAATACAGTTTTTCCACTACCTAAATCACCAATTAAACATATAACCATATTATTAAATTTTTCAGATTCAAAATTTTGTGCTAAAACGATTGTTTCCTCTTCTGAATTTGAAGTTATTTTGTATTCCATAATTATCAATCACCCATATCATTATAGCAAAAAAAAATAAGTATTTACAATATAAAATACTAATTTTACAAAATGTTACAAAAAACGTAAACAGAATATTTTACTATTAACTTATGTTTTCAAAGTTTAATATTTTTTCTAACTTTAAATATGATTCAAAAATATTGTTTTCTACTTGATTATAAAGTTTCTTGTTTTTTCTAAATATAATACTATTTTTAACCAAAATATCGATTACATATTTACAATAAAATTTACTAAAAAGTTTCATAAAAACCTCGCTCGTATACATAAAATTATAAAATAAAACAATAATAAAAATAATATTAGAAATTTCTAATATATCATACAACAAATGAATATATTAAAATATTAGTATAAAAGGGGAGATTTATCATGACATTTATTCCAAAAAAAACAAAGGAAAAAGAACCAGCAAGTTATAAATCTTTATATATTAAGGAAAAATTAATAAAAGAAATTGAAAAAATAGCTAAAGATAATAATACCTCATTTAATAATGTGGTGATATCTATGATAGAACAGTGTTTAGAAAAAAAATAGTACATTTTATATAAAATATGATTTTTTTATAATTCTCATAAAATAAAAATAGTATTTTTATAAATACTATTTTTTTTTATATAAAAAAAATTGGCAACTTCCTATTTTCGCTTACACTATCGTCGGCGTTAAAGTGCTTAACTTCTGTGTTCGGGATGGGAACAGGTGTGACCACTTTGCTATCGTTACCAATTAAATATAGAGAAATAATTCTCTGAAAACATGATAATACGGCACATCAAATTATAGGGTTAAACTCTCGATCTATTAGTACTAGTCAGCTCAACATATCACTATGCTTCCACCTCTAGCCTATCAACCAGATAGTCTTTCTGGGATCTTAGTTTTTAAAAAACAGGAAAATTCATCTTGAAGTTGGCTTCCCACTTAGATGCTTTCAGCGGTTATCCATTCCCTACATAGCTACTCTGCACTGCAGCTGGCGCTACAACAGTTAGACCAGAGGTAGGTCCATCCCGGTCCTCTCGTACTAAGGATAGCTCCCTTCAATTTTCC
>CAZFXQ010000058.1:0-6798 GCA_964523265.1 uncultured Muribaculaceae bacterium
ATCTAAATTACGCATTATTTTAATCCTTTTTTGATTAATTACAGTTTCTACAATAGATACATTATCATAATAATTATTTTCACCATCAACAGTTATTAATAAGCTATTATCATTAAAATTTGATAATTCTATTTTCATATTTTCAGGAATAATAACTGAATTAACCAAACTCGAATAAACTTTATTATTAAGTGGTGCAACAGGTGTTATTTCAAGTGCATGAAATGTATTATAAATAATACTACCATTAAAACTTAAATTATACGCTGTAGAACCAAATGATGTTGAGATTAAAACACCATCACCTATAAATTTTTCTAACAATTCATTATTTACTTTAATATCTAATTTTAGTGTGTTAAGTTCTTTATTTCTAACTACTATCTCATTTAAAGAATAAAAATGTGAAGTCGAATTATTTGCTATAATAGTAGTTTCTTGAACACCAATTTCATCTACTTTATAATTATTATTTTTTAAATTATCAATAAATAAATCAAGTTCACTTATTGATATTTCTTGAGCAAAACCTAAAGTGCCAGCATTTATTCCAATATACAAAATATTACTATTAAAATTTGTTTGTTTAACCATCCTTAAGAAGGATCCATCACCACCTATTGCTATTGCAATATCAAAATTATCATCTTCATAAATAAAACCATTACTAATTAATTTTTCTTTTACTTTTACTTCAATATTTCTTGATTTTTCATTATTATTAACAAAAAGTTTAAATTTGTTATTCATTTTTATCACCAACATATTTATAATATATCTTTTTTAACACACTTGGTTTTATAGTTTTATTAATACCATCTATACTTACTTTTTTGTATACTTCTAACAAAATTTGATCTATCTTTTCATTTATATGTTTTCTTTTTCTATCTTCCATATAATACTTTAATTGATAATCCAATGTCCAGTCTTTTTTCATATACGTCATACCTGCTGCTAAAGTATCACATATCATTTCAATTGTGTATTTATATGGAATGATAGGAGCATTAACCTGTGCAGCATAATCATACCAATACTCATGATGATGTTTATTTCTTCCTTTATGATGAAGCCATGCTTTAGAATAACCATTTTTCTTTTTTGAATTTGATATTGGAGACGATTTACCACTATAATATCTTACACTTTCAAAAAATTCAGTTGGATGATATTTAGATAAATCATGAAATAATCCTCTTATTGGAATACCAGCTTTTAAGCATAAAACAAATACTTTAAAACGATGCCTATTTATTAAATGAAAATGTTTAAATATATTTTTTATCATAATATATTTCTTAATAACCCTTTAACTTTTATAAGTACTTCTTCCTTATTTTCAACTCTTTTATTCTTTAATACTTTTACTTCTTCATCATAGTATTTATCATTATCCTTATCATAAACGCTAATATACACCAAATTATTTTCACCATATAAATTATTCTTATCTTCCCTATTTAGTTTACCTGTTATTCCAATACCATAATTAGAATTTGCAAACAAAGCAATATTGTATGCCATATTTTCTGCAACTTCCATACTATATACAGAATACTTATTAATTAATTCTTCTTTAACTCCCATTTTTATCTTATATTCATTACTATATGTTACTGCAGAGTATCTTAAAACTTCAGAAGCCCCCTTTATATTAGTAATAGAACTTACTATGTAACCACCTGTTGCTGATTCCATAGTTGCTATTGTCTTATTTTTTTCTTTTAATTTTAACACTATTTCTCTCATTATTTAATTTCCTTTCATAAAATTCATATATTACACATTTTAAGTAATCAGGAATATATTTTTCTACTTTTTTAAATAAATCCTCTGGAACACCATAATAACTTTCTAAAATAGAACCACATATACATGCTATTGTATCTGAATCACCACCAATTGATATTGCTTTTCTTATTCCATCTTCAAAATCGTTAGCAGTTAAAAATATGTATATAGCTTGTGGCACAGATTCTGTACATTTAGAAGAAAATTTATAATTATGTCTTAAATCTTCAATATCAAAATCTAAACTAAAATAGTTTTCCTCAATATATTTTCTTATTTCTTCCTTACTTTTCTTATTTTTTGCCATGTATATTGACATACTAACAGCTTGAGCACAAATTATTGCCTCATAAGAGTTATGTGTTGTAACTGTTGCTTTATACGTTTCTTTTTTTATTTCTTTTATATCATCTAATAGTGATGCAATAGGACTTACTCTCATAGCACAACCATTACCATAGGAATTGTTTTTACTACTATCATTAAGCCAGTTTATAAAACCATGACCAAACCTACTTCTACCATAACAATCACAACCCAAGGCTAGTTCTCTTTTTCCATACTCTCTTAATTTTTCTTCATACGAAACACCGTTAATTAATGCATCTGCTATAGCGCAGGTAAGCACACTATCATCTGTTAAAGATGAATCATTTTTAAATAATGGTATATTTTTATTCATTATTTTAATTCTGTTTTCATAACTTACCTTACTTCCTTTTTTCTTTTCAATTATTTCATCTACTTCATAAGTAGAGCCTGCTACATCACCTATTATAGCACCAAGCATATATATCACCTCTCTCAATAATTTTAGCATAGTTTAACTATTATCTCTATACAAATTATTCTTATTAATATAAAGTAAAACACTTTTATCAAGCTTTTTTAACAAAAAAGTATTTTTCATATTCATAATATTATTTCTAATTTCAGTTGATGATATATTTATATTTTTTTTATCAATAACATTTATTCTATCACCCTTTAATTTAACTTTTATATTATTTCTTGGAATAACTATAATATTATATTTTAATATTTCTTCATAACATTTCCATTTAAAAAGTGTATTTGCATTATCTGCTCCTATTATTAAATATAATTCATCTTCCTTATATTCTTTACTTAATGTTTCTAATATTTGATATGTATATTTAATATTATTATGTTTTTTATCTATTATTATATTATCATTACTAATTAAATCTAACATATCAAGCCTTTTATTTAATTCGGTAATGTTTTGTTTATGCCAGTACGTACCAGTTGCAATAACAAGAACCTTATCAATTAATTTTTTATCTATTAAATAATTAATTATTTTTATATGCCCAATATGAGGTGGATCAAATGTACCAGCAAAAACACCTAATTTCATTTTTCTTTCCTATATGTTGGAATACTAAATTTATGTAGGTTAGCATTATGTAATTTTTTTATTTTTAAAGCAACATCATTATCAACACTATTTTCATCATTTATAAAAGATGCTATCTCACTATATTTAACACCTAACTTATCTTCATCTGTCTGATTAGATAAACCATCATTAGGAGCTTTATATAACACATCATATGGTACATTTAAATAGTTACCAATTTCAATTACCTCATCAACTGTAAAATCTGCAATAGGGGAAATATCATGTACCGAATCTCCTCCTTTAGTAAAATACCCAACATATAATTCACACTTATTAGATGTTCCTGCTACTAAATATGTTTTATTATTTATTGTACTATATAGTGCTGCTAAATAATATAATGTAGCCATCCTAAGTCTTGGTTTTAAATTAATATCACTATTTTTTGTGTCTTCTATACTAAAATCACCTAGTTTTTTTAAATTATCTTTAAAATCATCAAATACTTTTGTTATGTCAAAATCAATCATCTTAAATCCGTAATAATCACTTATCTTTAATGCATCAGTTTTATCTTCTTCTTTAGAATGACATGGCATAGTAACACCTATCACATTTTCTTTTCCTAATGCCTTTGTAAATAAAGCAGACACAACAGCACTATCCTTACCACCTGATATACCAATAATTGCACCACCTAAATTATTTTTTTTATAATAATTTTTAATAAAATTAATAACATTATTTGTTTCTTTTTTTACATCAAACATATATATCCTTCTTTCTATTATTTTTTTAAATATTTCCTAGCTTTATTTAAAGTTATTATTGCATTACATCCTTTTATATAACCTAAATCTATTAATTCTAAAGCTTCTTCATATAAGCAATCAAAATACTTAATATATTCTCCAGCATCCAGTTTTTGATCTTTTAACTTTTGACAACCCAATGCTAAATAAGACTTATTATATGCAGAAGAACACCCCATATCTTGATAAAAACCTCCTAAATAAATTAAATCATCAGGTATATAGCCTGTTTCTTCTTCAAGTTCTCTTAATGCTGCAAGATATGTTTCTTCATCTTGTTCAACATATCCTGAAGGAAGACCAACTCCAACAGTTTCCTTTGTAAAAACACGAGGTTCTACAGTTAAAATAACATTATTATCTTTAGTTACAGGTAATATTATAGCAGCACTACCATCTTTTCCTTGTTTTATTAGTTTTTCTCTAATTATTGTTTTACCATTATTTAAAACACAACTATAAGTTTCACTTGTTATAAATTTAGAAGGAATATTTAACCTATTAAAAGAAATAGTTTTAAAACTATTTATTATTTTTTCTAATTCTTTCTTTTTTTCTTTTCTCATTAGTTACTCCTATATTTTTTATAATAACCATTATTATTTAAAGCAAGTGTCGCTGTTTTTTTAGTAGTATCATGAAGCATATAATCTTTTAATTCTTTTTCTTTTTCTGATAAGTCAACATAATATGTATGAGGATTTGAAATATCAGTTATTCTATCTGTTAAAGTTTCAAATTCAATATCACAGTATTTCTTTCTTTCATGAATACTAGGTTCATCATATACTAAATTACCATCTTTATATATCTGTTTAGTTAATTCTTTAACATAATAATCTTCTAATTTTGTTTTTTTCCAAGGATCACGATCAGATACTAACATATAACCTTCTTTATCAATTTCTTCATCATACGTTGCAATTACATCTCCTAAAACTTTACCTGTATCATGATCATAAAAACGATATAATTTTTTATAACCTGGATTAGTAGTTTTAACAGTATCTTCTGACACTTTAATTTTAGGTATAATTTCACCATCTTTAACAATTGCAACTAATTTATACACACCACCCATTCTTTCTTTAGAAGCTGCTATATTATCACCTGCACCTACTGAATCAATTACTGCACCACTACTTAAAGCATCTTTAATACTATATTCATTAAGTCCATTAGATAAACATATTTTAGTATCACTAAATCCTTCTTCATCAAGCATATTTCTAGCAGCTTTTGATAAATAAACCAAATCTCCACTATCTATTCTTATTCCCTTAAATTTATATCCATTTGGAATTAAATATTCTTTAGCAACTTTTATTGCATTTGGAATACCACTTTTTAAAACATCATAAGTATCAACTAAAAAGACACAATTATCTGGATTACTTTTTGCATAAGTTAAAAACGCATCATATTCTGAATCAAAGCTTTGTACTAAACTATGCGCCATAGTACCAAGTGCTGGAATATCATATTTTTTTGCAGCATAAACATTTGAAGTACCACAGCATCCTGCTATATATGCATATTTACTTGCTTCTATCGCAGAATCAACCCCTCTTGCTCTTCTTGCACCAAATTCCATAACAGGTATCCCGTTAGCAGCATTTGTAATTCTTTTAGCAGCAGTTGAAACAAGTGATCCATGGTTAAAATGAGCAAGTACTGCTGTTTCTATTAATTGAGCTTCTATTATGGGTGCTTTAATTGTAATTACAGGTTCATTGGGAAAAACAGGAGTTCCATCGGGTACTGCATACACATCACCAGAAAATTTTAAATTTTTTAAATAATTTAAAAACTCTTCACTAAAACAGTTTTGACTTCTTAAATAATTAATATCTTCTTCAGTTATTTCAAAGTTTTTTATATAATCAATTATATTATCTAACCCACCAGATATTGTGTATCCGCCATTAAACGGATTTTTTCTAAAAAACACATCAAAATAAGCTATATCATCTTTTTTACCTGCATCAAAATAAGTTTGTGCCATTGTAAGTTCATAAAAATCAGTCATTAACGTTTTATTATTCTTCATTTTATTTACCTCCTTTATTTTTAACTAATTTAATTCCTTGTTGTTTTAAAAGTAAACATGCAGCATCTACATATTTTTGTCTAGCACCTTCATTATAAGTTGCAACTTTATCCATATGCATATAAATATCACAACTTCTATTATACTGATCTAAATAATTAGCAAGTGCCATTGTTCCATTAAAATCACATATGTCTGTGCAACATCCAACAACATCAACTTGTTTTATATTTTCTGCAGCACTAATTATTTTTCTAAAAACTGGTGCTTCCATATAACTAGTTGAATTCTTTTCTACTGAAACACTATTACTTATGTTCTCATATTCAATTAATTCTTCAACCAATTCTGATTCAATTGTTCCTTTTAAAGCATGATTTGTGTTTCCAAATCTTTTAAATTCTGTTGCATTTCCATCATGACTATCTTTAACAAAAACAATTAATTCATCATCACCAATATATTCTTCAATAATATCTTTAATATTAGGTATTATTTTATCTATATCATTGTCATGTAATACTCCTTCCCTTACAAATCCATTAATCATATCTACTACAATTAACATTTTTTGATATTTTTTTAAATCTTTCATATTTTATCCTCCTTCTGTTATTAATATTTTGTTAATAACACAAAATATTTTTAAAGGTGTTTTTTCTCCACCTGTTATTAACATTATATTAATAACAGGATAAAAAGTCAATACTTTTTTAAAAAAAGTAAGAAAAATTATTTTTTCTTACCCTTATATATTATTATACTTACAATTAATA
>CAZFXQ010000059.1:0-6775 GCA_964523265.1 uncultured Muribaculaceae bacterium
ATTTAGAAGAATTAGACTTATCTAATAATAGCATAAGTGAAATAGATTTAAGTAATACAAATTTATATTATTTATCTTTAGAATATAATAATATAACTTCAATAGACTTAAGTAATAATACAAATTTGGAAGAATTAGACTTATCTAATAATAACATAAGTGAAATAAATTTAAGTAATCTAACAAATTTAGAAGAATTATATTTAGCATTTACTAACATAAGTGAAATAAATTTAAGTAATCTAACAAATTTAGAAAGATTAGATTTATCAAATAATAACATAAGTGAAATAGATTTAAGTAGTAATACGATTTTAAGATACCTAATCTTATCAAACAATAATTTAAGTCAAATAAATTTAGATAATTTACACGGGTTAGAAAAATTGGTTTTAGACAATAATTATTTGAGTACAATAGATTTAAGTAATAATTCAAATATTGAGGGTTTATCATTAGATATTGATTTATATAGCTTGGTAAATTTTGATAATTTTAATAATCTTTATGAAATTGAAAATGAAATTAATATGTTACCTGGTGATGCAATAGATATCAGTGTACTATCAAATTTATATGATTATTCATATTCTGATTTTCGTGGGGAAGATGAGGTATATTCATATAATGATGGCGTTATAACAGCTTTAAGTTTTGGGTTTGATCAAATAAATTATTATTCTGGCTCTTTACATGTACAAATAAATATAAATGTATTTAGTCAAGTTTTAAGTAACAAGTATGAAATAGATAATGAAGAAAAGTATATATATGTAGGACATGATAATGATGATGAAATATTGGAAAACACAAGTGCAGATTATGATGTTGTGTGTGAAGTACTTGAATTTGAAAATTTGAACGAGTGTTTAGAAAAAATGGAAGAAAGTGGTTATTTTTATGGAGTTGTAGTAAATAAAGATAATTTAAAATTACGCTTAAATAATGGGCACGAAGATTATAACTTAAAATATAAATTGGGTAGAATTAATTTAAATAATTATGAAGTAAGTGATAAAACTATTACATCTGCATCATTTGATGTTAATGATATAAGAAGTTATAATGTCTTGCTTGAATATGATGATAATACATTAACAGTAAAAGATTTAAAAGGTAATGTTGTTGATACTTATACTGTTGTTAGTGGTAATAATAATAATAATCCAGGTAATAATATAGATGATAATAATAATGATAACAATAATAATGATAACAATAATAATGATAACAATAATAATGATAATAATGATACTACTACAAGTAAAACAACACTTAATAAATTTGATGATAACGCTAAAACATATGATAATATAATGTATTACTTCATAATATGTGGTATTAGTATATTACTTATTGTTGGAATAATAATTTATACAAAGAAGAAAAAATAATTTTTCTTCTTTTTATTACTTTACATTCAAAAATAAAATATACTTGAATAATTATTTAAAAAAATGGTATAATATAATTGACCTGGGAGTATCGAGATTCTAGTATTTTAACCCGCTAACTCATAATAAGGGAATCAGAATCAGTAATGGTGTGCATGCTTAAATTTATTTAAGAAGCCTAAAATTATTGTGGGATGCCCACCTGCCAACGCGCAGGTTATATAGCTAGATTATCGACCTTCTGGGTCATTTTTTCTTGGAGGTAATTATGTTTGATAGATTAAGATTAATATTTGACGAGAATGACTTAAAAAAACTTAAAAATATTAAAGTATTATTAGTTGGATTGGGTGGAGTAGGTGGTATGGCTTTTGAAATTCTTATAAGATCTGGTGTATCAAATATTACTGTTTGTGATTATGATACTTTTGAATTATCTAACTTAAATAGACAAGTGTTATCAAATTTAAATAATATAGGTAAAAAAAAGGTGTTGGTAGCTAAAGAATATGCTTTAAATGTAAATAATGAAGTTAAAATTGATTGCATTGATGAAAAAATTAGTGAAGATTTTTTAAGTAATTATA
The DNA here is from genome assembly GCA_964523265.1 of uncultured Muribaculaceae bacterium. Classification (GTDB taxonomy): domain Bacteria; phylum Bacillota_I; class Bacilli_A; order RF39; family UBA660; genus Aphodocola. The sequence continues at coordinate 1,982 of CAZFXQ010000059.1, forward strand.
ATAAAAAATATGATTATATAATTGATGCATGTGATGATTTAAAAGCTAAAATAAGTCTAATTAAATATTCACTAAAAAATAATATAAAAATAATAACTTGCTGTGGAACAGGAAATAAGATTAATCCTGAAAAACTTACAATTACTAATATATTTAATACTAATTATGATCCTTTAGCTAAAAAAATAAGAAATGAGCTTAGAAAGGAAAAAATTAATAAGAAAATAATGGTTGTTTCTTCTAGTGAAGAGCCAATAAGAAAAGATAAAAATATTGGTTCAATTGCAACTGTTACAAATTATGCTGGTATATTATTAGCAAGTTATGTAATAAATGATATTTTAAAATAATTATTGTAATATTTTAAATAAAGTGATAAAATTATCATAGTAATAAAGTAGGTGGATTGATATGAAATATATTAAATTATTTGTACTAATAGTAATATTAAATACTATATTTATTACTCCAATTAGTGCAAAAAGTAGTTTTAGTTGTGATAAAGAAGTTGAAATAGGTGGAAATATAAAGTGTTCGGTTACTATAGATACAGACCCTGTTATGATAGAATCTGATGGTAATATTAAAATTATTGATATTACAGGTAATAGTTATTCAAAAATAAACACATATCAAGCTGTGTTTAATGATAGTGGTAATATTTATTTTGGCCCAGCACAAGATAAATATTCAAAATACATTATTAGTATAAAAGATTCAGCTGGGGAGTTAGTTTATGATAAGGATCAAAGAGTAAGTGTTATTGCAAAAACTACTACTACCACTACAACAAAGTTAAGATCAAATAATAATTATCTATCATACATAAAAGTAAATGGTAATTTAATCGATGGATTTAGCAGAGATATTTTTAAATATAATGTTGAAGTATCAAATGATGTTGAAAAGATTGTTATTGAATCCGAACCAGAAGATAATACTGCAGTAATATCTTTAAATGGGCCAAAAATTCTTGATGTTGGTGATAATGAATATACTATAAAAGTTGTATCAGAAGATGAAACTATTAGATTTTATAAGATCATTGTAACTCGAAAAGATGAAATATCATCTAATACTAAAATTAAAAACATTGAAGTAGCTGGTTATGATATAAAATTTGATGGAAAATCAAAAACTTATTACTTAAAAATAAAAAGCAAAGACGATAAATTAAAAATTTCAGTTGAACTTGAAGATGAAAAAGCAAAATATGAAATTGAAGGAAATGAAAATTTAAAAGATGGAAGTTCGATTAAAATTATTGTAAGTGCCGAAAATAATGAAACTGATACGTATAGGATAATAGTAAACAAAGACGAAATATCGCATGAAAAAAAGAAAAATAATATTATTCTTATTATCATTATAATAGTAGCTATTATATCTTTAGTAATTGGTTCATACATACTAATTAGAAAAAAGAAAAGTAGCAAGAATATTGATAATCATGAGGATGAAACTGATGAAGATATTACAAAAGAAGTAAAAATAACAAAAAAGAAAAAGGAAGAAACAAAAGAAAAAGATAATGATGATTTAGAAAAAACAAAAACTCTTCATTATGATGAATTAAAAGCTCTTGAAAAGGAGATTGATGAAGAAGAAGATTAGAAAATCCTATAAGATTTTCTTTTTTTTATTTATTTATGTGCTATAATACATAACTAAGGTGAAATATGAGAAAAAGAATTAATGATATTAGCGAAATATATGATGGTCAAAAATTATTAATTAGTGATTTTTCTAACTTGGATTTATCAAATATTAATTTAAGTATTATTCCAATTGATAAATGGAATAATTGTATTTTTAACAATACTAATTTTCATAATACTAATATTAGATTTATTCCAAGGAATCTTAATATTAAAGAAGGTAGTTATTTTTTAAGCAAAAAAATAACTAATTGTGATTTTAGCAATAATGATTTATCTTATTTAACAAAAGGTGATTTTGGATATGATATTGTTATCCTATCGTGTGATTTTAGAAATACTAATTTGAAAGAATTACCATCATTTTTATTTGATTGTTATATAGATAGTAATTTTAATTACACTGATTTTTTTGACAAAAGAATTGAAACTTCAGTGGATATTAATACAATTATTAAAAATCCTAATGTAAAAATACCATCTATTGAAATAGCGCGAGCTTTATACTGGTATGTTTGGAATACTGAAAGTAAAGATGAAGAAGAAATACTAAAAAATTGTGAAGAAATACTTAAATATGATAGTGAAGGCTATTTAAGAAAATTTTATAATTGTTTAAAAAATTCCTTGAACAGAACGGAAAGAATAAATTTTTTTAAATATTATATTGATGGTGTGTATTTAAAAGACGTTATAATTCCAGATCTGCCGTATGAATTATTAAGATATTATAACATATATGATGTTACATTTGATAATGTAAATATTATGATAAACATTAATACATTAACAAGGTTGTCTGAATATTTTTTATTTGAGTCAAACAAAACCAAGAACAAATATAAAAGTATATCTTTTCCAAATATTACATATTCTAGTTGGCAGGAAAATGAAAATGGGAAAAGACGAATAGGGAACTCAAATCTTACAACATTAACTAAAGTTTATTTAGAATTAAGTAGAGAATGTAATGCTAATTGTGTATTTTGCAGGAATAAAACATTTGATAAATGTGAATATGATTTAGAAAATATAATTAAAACAATTAATATGATAGAAAAATATATTAATATACTAGTTATTGGTGGTGGTGAGCCAACTTTAAGATTAAATGATGTTAAATTGTTGGCTGGTATTTATCATGATAAAGATATTGATTTACATTTATTTACAAATGGTACGTATAAAAATATCTTAAATGACGATGAAATTATTGCAAAGTACAAAATTAATCTAAGCAGACATGAAATAAGTGATACTTTAAATTCAAGAATTTTTGGATTAAATGAAAAAAACATATTAAGTCAAAAAGATATTGAATATCTAAATAAGAAAAATGCTGATGTAACACTTAATGCTACATGTTTTAAAGGTGGACTTGATAGTTTTGATAAAATTATAAATTACATATCATTTGCAAAAGAAATAGGCTGTAATAAAGTATTAATATCTAACTTACAAAAAAATGTATCTTTGGGGAATAAAGCCATAAATTATGATTATTTATACATAGATGATACTATATTTGATAGTGTTATTGAATATTTAAAAAGTATTTATAGGTACAAAAGTCCAATAATTGCAACAGGCGGCTATGAAGCACATGTTTTTAGTGATACAGATAACTTTAAAGTTAGCATTCAAAAGTATATAGATAGTGTGGATTTATCGAAAAAATGGAATAGAGCTTTAAAAAGAAATTTTGATTTATCAATTGATCCAAGTGGTAACCTATATGAAAATTGGAATCAGAAAGAAAATAAAATTAAAACAATAGAAAAAAAGTATTAATTTCTATTGTTTATTTTTTCTATATTAACTAATGTTTGTTTTAGTACATTTTCATATTTATTATTTTTTGGTTTATAATATTTTCTGTTTTTTAATTCATCTGGCATATATTTTTGTTTAACATAACTATTTGGGTAATCATGAGGGTATTTATAATTAATTGCATGAGCATTTATATTTTGCGGTACTTTTGGTGTAAGACCATTATTTACATCGTTTAAAGCTAAATCTATAGCCATATAACCACTATTAGATTTAGGAGATAAACATAAATCAATAATCATATTAGAAAGAGGTATTCTAGCTTCAGGTAGTCCAATTCTTTCACAAGCATTAATACATGCATCTACTTTAACTGCCATCATTGGATTAGCAAGACCAATATCTTCATATGCTATAACAGTCATTCTTCTATATATACTATCTAAATCTTCTGTAAGAATAAGTCTTGAAAGATAGTGTAGTGATGCATTTACATCTGAACCCCTAATTGATTTTTGAAATGCAGACAGTACATCATAATAGTTATCTTCATCCTTATCTACTAATGCTGCTGCTTTCAAATTCATCTCATCAAATAACTTTAAATTAATCTTTTTGTTCCCAGAGTAATAAAGTACTTCAAGTAAATTAATTGCATATCTTAAATCTCCATTGGATAATAAAGCTATTTTATTTATCACATCTTCTTCTATTTTAATTTTTTCTAAATGATTACAGGCCCTTTTAATACCAAGTATTATTTCTTCTTTATTTAATGGTAATAATTCAAATATTTGACATCTACTTCTTATTGCAGGATTAATTTTATGATAAGGGTTAGATGTTGTAAGACCAATAAGTATTATCGAACCATTTTCAAGCCTTGGAAGTAATAAATCCTGCTTATCTTTGTTTAATCTATGTATCTCATCTACAACAAGTACAATTTCATTATATATTTTAGTTTCTTCAAACACAATTTCAAAATCTTTTTTGGAATTAATTGTAGCATTTAAAAAACGTGTTTTTAATTTTAATTCCTTAGTTATCGCATTTGCAATTGAAGTTTTACCAACACCAGGTGGACCATATAAAATCATTGAAAATATTTTATTATTATTTATTAAATTAGATAATACTTTATTTTTCCCAAACAAATGTTTTTGTCCTATAATATCTCCTATTTTTTCTGGTCTTAACCTGTTAGCTAAAGGTTCATTGTTCATACTATCACTTCTTTCAAGTAATTATATTATATCAGAAATATTGAAAAAAAACTTAATATTTTGTATACTTAATAATAGGTGGTAGTATGAATATAATAGATGATTACATAAAATATATTTATATTGAAAAAAAATTA
>CAZFXQ010000060.1:0-6718 GCA_964523265.1 uncultured Muribaculaceae bacterium
TCCTATAACTGAAGATGGTAAAGATATGATAGTGTATGATTATTATTTAATTGATGATGATGTTTTAAAATCATATAATGATGATTCACATAGTTATAATGAAGAAATTTATAAAGAATTTTTTAAGTAAAGTAGAATTTAAAAATTCTACTTTTTTGTTTATTTAATAAATAAATTTGATATAATTAATATAGAAAAAAAAGAAGGTGATATTGTGATTGATGAAATATTTAGTTTAATTGAAAAAGAAAGGATAAGACAAAATAATAAGATAGAATTAATTGCATCAGAGAATTTTGTATCAACTAATGTATTAAAAGCACAAGGATCAATTTTAACTAATAAGTATGCAGAAGGATATCCTAAAAAAAGATATTATGGTGGATGTGAATTTGTTGATGAAATAGAAAAAATAGCGATTGAGAATGCTAAAAAGTTATTTAATGTAAAATATGCAAATGTTCAGCCGCATTCTGGTTCATCTGCTAATATGGCAGTTTATCGTGCGCTTTTGGATAAAGGTGATAAAGTTTTGGGTATGGATTTGAATTCGGGTGGTCATCTAACACACGGACATGATTTGAGTTTTTCTGGTATGGATTATAATTTTGTTTCATATGGTGTTGAAAAAGAAACTGGTCAGATAAATTATGATATTTTACGAAGGATAGCACAAAAAGAAAAACCTAAATTAATAATAGCAGGAGCTTCATGCTATTCTAGAAAAATTGATTTTGAAGAATTTTCATCTATTGCAAAAGAAGTTGGAGCTTATTTTATGGTTGATATGGCCCATATTGCTGGTTTAGTTGCAGCAGGATTACATCAAAATCCTTGTTTATATGCTGATGTTGTTACTTCAACCACTCATAAAACTTTAAGAGGCCCTCGTGGTGGACTTATTTTAACTAATAGTGAAACATTAATTAAGAAAATAAACAAATCAGTATTTCCTGGAATTCAAGGAGGGCCTTTAATGCATGTTATAGCAGCTAAAGCAGTATGTTTTGCAGAAGCTTTAACTGAAGATTTTAAAAATTACCAAAGGCAAGTTATTAAAAATGCTAAAATATTATGTGATGTTTTAAAATTAGAAGGGTTTAAAATAGTATCTAATGGTACGGATAATCATCTTATTTTAGTAGATGTTAAATCAAGTTGTAATTTAACTGGTAAAGAAGCGGAAAAACTACTTGATGATATAGGTATAACATGTAATAAAAATATGATTCCATATGATGAAACAACACCTTTTATAACTAGTGGTATAAGATTAGGCACAGCTGCTATGTCGACATGGGGATTTAAAGAAAAGGAATTTAAAGTAGTTGGAAAAATATTTGTATGTGCATTAAAAATTAGTGAATGTAAGGAAATACTTGAAGATTTAAAATTAAGAGTAAAAATATTATGTGATTTCTTTCCTATATATAAGGAGGATTCTTATGAATAATATAATGGATGGATTACTTGTTAGCCGAGATATAAAAATGCAAATAAAAGATATGATTATTAGTAGAAGTATAACACCTAGTTTAGTGGTTATTCAAATTGGTAATAATCCTGCTAGTAATGTTTATATAAAAAATAAAGAAAAAGCTTGTTTAGAGGTTGGTATTAAATTTGATCATATTAAGTTTAATGAAGTAGTATCAGAAGAAGTAGTTATAAATGAAATAAAAAGATTAAATGAAGATATTAATGTAAATGGTATTTTAGTACAATTACCACTTCCTTTAGGCTTTGATGAAGGTAAAATAATAAATAGTATTAATCCTTTAAAAGATGTTGATGGATTAACTTACGAAAATGTTGGTAATTTAGTTTTGTCTAATGAGTGTTTAAAACCATGTACAGCACAAGGTATAATGATGCTTTTAGATTATTATAAAGTTGCTATTGAATCAAAAAATGTATGTATAATAGGAAGAAGTAATTTAGTAGGCAGACCACTTATTCAAATGTTTTTACAAGAAAATGCAACAGTAACAGTATGTCATTCTAAAAGTTTAGATATAAAAAGACATAGCAAAATGGCAGATATATTAGTTGTTGCAGCAGGTCATCCTAACTTAGTTACAGAAGATATGATAAAAGATGATGCTATTATAGTTGATGTTGGAATAAATAAAGAAGGAAATGTTTTATGTGGTGATGTGTGTTTTGATGAGGTAAGTAAAAAAGCTAAATTAATTACGCCAACACCTGGTGGAGTAGGTCCTATGACAGTTGTAAGTTTACTTAAGAATGTATGTAAAGCATATGTGATTCAGAATTATGAATAGTTTAGATGATGTATTTATAAGTAATTTGCCAACACTTGATTTGCACGGTGAGATTAGGGATTCAGCAAGAGTTTTAATAAAAGATTTTCTTTACGATAATTATGTTTTAAAGAACAAAAAAATAGTTATTATTCATGGTATTGGAACAGGTGCAATAAAAGAAGAAGTGAATGAATGTTTAAAAAAAAGCAAGTATGTTTTATCTTATCATATAAATAAATTTAATGTAGGATGTACATTAGTATATTTAAAAAAATATGGAGAAAAAAGTTGATGTAAAATATTTGACAATTTGCTAATTTTGTGATAGAATAACAGCCAATCGATTCAAGAGGGGGAATTTTTATGTACGAAAACAAAGGTTTTACAATTAAGGATTTACTTATAAGATTAATACTTATTATCATATTTGTATTCTTACTTATATGGTTATTTCCTATGCCAAATTTAAAACCACTTAATAATCAAATTTTTGCTGATAACATAGATAGGATGAAGAATGTTGCTAAAACATATTATACTGTTGAAAGGTTACCAGAAAATGTTAATGATTTTAAGAAGATGACATTAAGGGAAATGCTTAAACAAAAACTAATATTACCTTTAATGGATTCTAATGGTAATTATTGTAGTGAGGATAAATCTTACGTTCAAATTACTAAGTTGGAAAATGAATATATAATTAAAGTGTATTTATCATGTACTGATACACAAGATTATATAATTGAACACTTCGGATGTTATGATATTTGTTCAAACGAGTGTAAGATGCTTGAAACAACATCAACAACGACGCACACTACGAAAAAGTATCAAACAACATTAAAGAGAACAACTTTTAGGTCAACAGTTGCGCCAACAACTATGATTACAACATCACAAACTAATCATGTTTATGAATATGAGTATTCAAGAAATGTATGTGAAAATGTATTTGACAAATATTCATGTAGTACTGGTTATGAATTAAAAGGGGATAAATGTATAAAAACGGGTACTAGATATGTTAGTTATGATGCTGATAAGAAAACAGTAGAAGTTAGATCAACTGATACTAAAGATGCTAAGGTGGTTGTAAATAGTAAAACTGAAAAAGTAAATGCCAATAAGTCTACACAAACAGTTTATTCAACTATTAACGCAACACCTAGTCAAAAGACTACAAGTAAAGTAATTGTTAAATACCAAACTATAACAGCGGATAAAATTTCATCTTATGATGTTAAAGCTGCGATAGGAACAACAAAGAGAACAACTGCAAATTATACTGTAGTTCAAAACTATGACATTATAACCGCTACAAAATACGCAACAGGTTATAAATGGACATATGTATCAACAAGAACTTCTCATAATGGTAGTGAAGCTTTTGTTGGAGAAAACGAAAAATTAGTTTTGGTTGATCACTGGCAAGAGCTTACTTGTGATACATGTTTTACAACAGTTGATGTTTATAAATATTATAGATACAAGAAAGAATATACTGGTATAAGCTATTCTTGTGATGCTTTTCCAGGATACACATTATATGATACTAATAAGTGTCGTAAAGCAACTACACAAAGTAAATCATGTCCTGATTCTTCATGGAAAGATACAGGTAGTGGTTGTGTGAAAGAAGAAACTACTTATAGCTGTTCAAGTTATGGTTCTGATTATACATTAGATAGTAGTGCTAAAACTTGTAAAAAGTTAATAGTTACATATTCATGTCCATCTGGAACAACTCAAAATACTGATAAAAAATATTGTACAAGACCAGTTTATGGTTGTCCATCTGGATATAGTGAAAGTAATGGTAAGTGTGTAACTACAACTTATAAATGTCCAAGTAATACAACAACAACAACTTATACTTTAGCAGGTACTAAATGTAGTGTTGCAACCAAAAAAGATGTGTATTCATGTCCATCTGGAACAACACCAACAACTGATGAAAGATACTGTGCTAAGACAACGACTACTACTGAATATTCATGTGCCGATTATCCAGGTTATGATAGAAATGGAAGTAAGTGTATTAAGACAATAATAAATTACAAGACAACATATAATTGTGATAAGTATCCAGGTTCAACATTATCGGTTGATAAATGTATTAAACCAGAAAGCACATCAGATGTTAAGGATGCTACAAAAGAGTATAGGTTATCTTGCAAGAAAGAATATAAATGGTCTAATCAGACATCTCTTGATGGATGGACTTATACAGGAAATAAAAGATTAGTAAAATAAGAAGGTAATTTAAATTATCTTCTTTTTTTGTTATAATAAAATAAGAGGTGATGATATGTATATAAATGTTTTAGTGGAAACAAAAGTAAAAAGTAACGATATGACATTTACATATCATACTGATAAAGATGATTTGATTGGAAAAAGAGTTCTTGTTCCTTTTGGAAACAGAAATATAGAAGGATTTGTTTTAAATTATACTAACAAAAATAACGATTATGAAATAAAAGATATAATAAAGGTAATTGATGAAGAAAAAGTATTAACAGATGAGTTGTTAAACTTAGGTAAATATATGAAAGAGACTTACTTATGTCCCTTGATTTATGCATATCAGGTAATGTTACCAAAGGAATTAAAAGCAAGTTATAAAGCTAGTAAAAATGAAAAAAAGTTAAAATATATAAAATTAAATAGTAAGATAAAAAATGATAATATTAAGTCAAAAGCAATGATTAATATTATTAATATATTAAAAGAAAATAAAGAGGTTTTAAAATGTAGTATAAATAATAAAGATGCATTAAAAAAATTAATAAATGAAAATATCGTAATTGAGTATTTTAAAGAAGTATATAGAAAAGTTAATGTTGATAAAAATAGTATTGAAATAAAGCTCACTAAAGAGCAAAAAGAAGTATCAAAAAAAATAGAAGATAAGTTTAATACTAGTAATACTATTTTACTTAGAGGAGTAACAGGTAGTGGAAAAACAGAAATATATATAGATATTGTAAAAAAAATTATTAAAAAGGGTAAAACTGCTATTATTCTTGTTCCTGAGATAAGTTTAACACCACAAATAACTGCTAGATTTAAAGGAGTATTTAATGAGGATATAGCAATTATTCATTCATCACTTTCAAATGGAGAAAGATATGATGAGTACCGAAGAATAAGAAATAATGATGTTAAAGTTGTAATAGGAGCTAGATCAGCGATATTTGCGCCACTTAATAATATTGGAATAATAATTATTGATGAAGAACACTCAGAAAGTTATAAACAAGAAAATAATCCAAGATATGATACATATGATATTGCTCAAAAAAGAGCAATTAATCACAACTGCCCTGTTTTATTAGCTAGTGCAACACCTAAAATAGAAAGTTATGCAAGAGGTATTAAAGGTTATTATGAATTATTAGAACTTGAAAAAAGAGTTAATCAAAAACCACTTCCGAGTGTTGAAATAGTTGATATGAAGGATGAAATAAAAAAAGGTAATAGTATTTTTTCTGAGTTATTAACTAATAAAATTAACGAAAAATTAGCTAAAAAAGAACAAGTAATGATTCTTTTAAACAGAAGGGGATATGCTAATTATTTATCTTGTATTAGTTGTGGCTTTGTCTTTAAATGCCCTAATTGTGATATTACTTTAACATATCATAAAACATCTGATATGTTAAGATGTCACTACTGTGGATATGCACAAAGAAAGATAGATATATGTCCTAGTTGTCATGAAAAAGCAATAAGACAAGTTGGTATCGGAACAGAAAAATTAGAAGAAGAAATAAAAATAAAATTTAAAGATGCTAGGGTACTTAGAATGGATCGTGATACCACCTCAAAAAAAGAATCACACAAATCAATAATAAAGAGTTTTAATAACGGTGATTATAATATTTTAGTTGGTACACAGATGATTGCTAAAGGTCTTAATTTTCCTAATGTAACATTAGTTGGTGTTATTAACGCTGATGCATCACTTAATATTCCTAATTTTAGAAGTAGTGAAAGAACATATGAACTATTAGATCAAGTTATAGGAAGATCAGGTAGAAGTCAAAAAGAAGGAGAAGCAATACTTCAAACATTTAATCCAACACATTATAGTATTGCTTGTGCTAAAAATCATGATTATAAAACATTCTTTAAAATGGAAATGAATATTAGAAAAAAACTATATTATCCGCCATATTGTTTTATATCTTTAGTAAAAATAACTTCAAAAGATTTTAATTATGGAATAAATGAAGCTAAAAAGATAAGTGAGTATTTAATTAGGAATTTAAAAGACACAATAGTACTTGGACCATCAATGGCAAATATATTGAAGGTTAATAATAATTATAATTTTCAAATAATATTAAAGTATAAAAAAGAATTAATGTTAAATGAAGTATTAAATAAGATAATAAAAATATATGAAGGAAATAGTAAGATAAAAGTTGAAATAGATTTTAATGCGA
>CAZFXQ010000061.1:0-6639 GCA_964523265.1 uncultured Muribaculaceae bacterium
CTGTGTGCTAAAAACGATGTTAAGTCTTTGTTTACTACCCCTCTTACTCCGTCTGTTCCAAATAATTTTCCCATTTATATTACCTCTTACTTATAATTTCATCTTTTGATTTTACTAATCTTTTTTCTTTTATAACACCACGAACAGATGTTAATGGATAAATGCTTGTATGTGGTCCTATAATAGTACCTGGATTTAAAACACTATTACAACCAACTTCCACATAATCACCTAAAAAGGCTCCAACTTTTTTTAAATTAGTCTTAATTTCTTGATCCTCATATTTAATTGTAACTAACGACTTATCACTTTTTAAATTTGATATTATTGCACCCGCTCCTAGATGACTATGATAACCTAATATAGAATCACCTACATAATTAAAATGTGGAACCTGTACATTATCATAAAGAATTGCATTTTTTAATTCACATGAATTACCAACAACTGAATTTTTACCTACTATTACAGAACCTCTTATGTATGCACAGTGTCTTATTTGTGCATTTTCATCTATTATACATGGACCATTTATAAATGAAGTACTCCATATTTTAGCAGTTTTATGAACCCATATATTATCATCTATAAGTTCGTAATCACTACCCAATTTATTACCAAGCCCTATTATATATTCTTTTATGTAAGGAAGCATCTCATATGGATACTCACTATTTTTAACAAAACTATTTGCAATACTATTATCACTTAAAAATAGTTCTTTTGTTTTCATAAAATCTTCCTTTCCTCATTTAATTATATAACATTTATAATAATTAAAACAAGTTAGTTTATCAATATTTTTTACTATGGTAATACAAAAAATAAAATGACATATATTTAATATCATTTTATTTTTTTAATACTTTAGTTTTTGAATCATCTTTTTTAAGCCATTTAATATCTTGAAATTTCATACCAATTTTATCATATATTTCTTCTATTTCGGATTTTTTAATATCCTTACTGTACCAGTTAAAATACTTTTTATAAAGTTCACTTTTTTGAAATAATGAAAATCTACCTCCAACTGTGAATAAATCAGTTATCTTGTTTTCATCTACTTCATTAACTTTTTTAAATCCAAATCTTTCTTTATTTAAAACTTCATCTAATACCATAACTGATGCACAAGAGCATTCTTTTACCTCATCTTTCTTTTCAATAGAATCGGTTAAATATGATAAAACTTCAAATGCTTCTTCTTCACTCATTCCTTCAGGTATAGTAAATGGTATGCAAGGCCAATCAATTAAACCTTTTCCTTTATTATTTTTTATATAATACTCTATATAACGTAATCTATATACTTTTTTATTTTCCATAAAACCTCCTAATTCTATTTTATTAATTTTCTTTTTAAACAATAAGGTACAACTTCATTTTTTAATGTATTAGATAAAATATCATAACCAAATGAAGAATCATACCACTTAAAACTTTCTATTTCATCAGAAATATTTAATTTTCCCTTTAACTTACCATTGTATTTGAATACATAAAAATGAATAGGTGTTTTACCATCACTTGTTGCTATCTCATCAAATTCCATTACTAACTCAAATAAATTATCATCAAATATAGCATCACACCCAAGTTCTTCATGACATTCCCTTATCGCAGCATCAACAGGTGCTTCACCCTCTTCTACTTTTCCACCAATCATCTGATAAGTTGGTCTTTTTCTTGGTTTATCAATTAATAATTTATAATTATCAAAAAACATTGTGCCAACAACTTTCATATTTTTACCTCCACAAATACATTATAACATTTTTTATAAAAATAATATATAAAAGCGAAAAACCCTACAAGGGGGTTTGATTTGACAAATGATGAACCAGAACAATTTCATGACACAGTCTACGTGATTTAAATATAATACATCTTGCTTTATTGTACAAGTTTTTAATTATTTTTGTTTTATTATGTTTTATCTGATTTTAGACTTTTTTTACTAAAAAGTGTGTTTCAAAAAATGCAAAAACCCTTATAAAATAAAGGTTTTATCTATCAAATGGTGGCTCCGGGCAGGATCGAACTGCCGACACCAGGATTTTCAGTCCTGTGCTCTACCGACTGAGCTACAGAGCCTTATAAAAAAAAATGGCGGTTCCGACGAGAATTGAACTCGCGATCTTCTGCGTGACAGGCAGACGTGTTAACCCCTACACCACGGAACCATCAAGTAATTTGCTTAAAGCTCTTTAAGTATACTAAAATTTTGATACTATTGTCAAGTATCTTTATAATTTTTTTTACATTTTTAATTAGAAAATTTATACGATAATGTAAAACATATTAATAATATTACAATCCCTTTAATCATATCAAATATTGTATTAATTTTTGGAATTAAGATAAATATTGATGAAATTACAAATCCTATTATAATACTATATATAATATTAAACTTTTTCTTTAATAGATAATTAATTATATTTATAAGAATTAAAATACCTAATATAAAACCTAATAAAAAAGGAAGCATATTTTTAATATCACTAAATGATATACTAAAGAAATTAGCTATTATACTTAAAACATACTCATACATACCAATTAGCATAAGTAAAAAAGAACCAGAAATACCTGGTACAACTTTTCCTATAGAATATATAAAACCAGATAAAAACATTCTTGAAAATGTCAAATTATTATTAATGTTTAAGTTAGTAATATTCTTTGTTAATTTAAAAAATAGTAAAGAAATTATAGATATAATAATTATTAAATAATATTTAGGTTTTAATGATCTACTTTTTATTTGTTTGAATAAATACGGAATTCCACCCATAATTAAACCAATAAACATAAATTTTGTTTCTAACTCATATTTAAAATATATAAAAATAAGTATCTTACTAAAAAATATAGCTCCTAATAAAACTCCTATTGAAAGAATAAATAAAAAAAGAAAATTCTTTTTAAAATTATTAAATAGATTTGTAAGTGATTCAATCATATTATTATATATTCCAAGTATTACTGCTAAAACACCACCAGATACTCCTGGTGATATCATTGCACCACCTATTAATATACCAGATATAAAAATATATAAAAAAGACATATAATCACCAATATATTATATGTCTTATATATTTATTTATTCTATTGTAAGTGTCATAGTATCTGGTTCTATTTCAATATATGTTATACCATCATTGACAACTAATTCTTCACCAGTTGATTTTACTTTGTATATTGTTTTAGATGATCTATCTTGTTTTTCCCATGTGATTTCAACAGCATAACCATTAGATATAAAATATCCTTCTCCACTACCAACATTAATAATATCTTGTCTTCCTTTTCCAGACCCATCATTTAAAGTATAATTATTAACTTTATATGTAATTATATTTTTTGCACTATACTGCTCTCCCGTTACATAATCTAGGTGTTCTCTATCATTTTGAAATCTTTTATAAACAGCATTTTCTGCATCATAAACAAAACTAGTAGTGTGAGAATAAGAATAAGGTATAATAACTTTATTAGCTGGTACCGCTCCTTCATAACTTGATAAATCAATTGCTTCTTCCTTGTACTTTAACAACAACCCTTTATCTGTAGTTGTTCTATATCCTTTATTTTCTGCTACTTCCTTTAGCCTAGGTATACTTGTATAGGCTCTATGCTCCCTTGATATATTTCTAAGTTCATTATCCCAGATAAAAGCAGGTGAATTATCAGCATTTATCACATCCAAACCAAATGAATAAATATCACCTTCTGCCTGAGGACTCCAGCCAATATGAGCATATATTGCATCATTTTCCATTGCATAATCCAAATAATAATGTCTTGAACTTCTAATAGAAGCTATTCTTTCTGTTTCTTTATCCTTGAATAATGCCATAAGTCTTGTTATGCCACCTTCAACAATCATTTCATAAACTATGTAGGCATCATTAAGACCTGCTTGGTACCCCCAAACTGCTGTATTATTATTAATCATAACCGCATACGGCCTTGATTTTGACTTAACATCAACAATCTTGATTACCTCTTCTTTTTTTGTTGTTGTAACAGTAGTTGTTACTTTCTTGTTATTCTTCTTTTTATCATTTCTACTCTGTATAAAAAGTAGTACTGATAATGCTCCTATAATTAAAATTAACGAACCAATAATTAATACTTTTCCCTTTTTACTTAACTTCATATCAACACTCCTATTATTATAATTATACTATAAATAATAATAATTTACCATTACATAATTTCTAAAATTTTATTTGATGCAATAATCGCACTAATAAATGCCCATGCCAAATTATAACCACCACATATACCATCAACATTTAAAACTTCACCTATTGCATATAAATTATTTACATATTTCGATTCTAAATATGCACTAAAATCATCAAGGTTTGCTCCTCCATTAGTCACCTGTGCCTCATTAAAATCGCCCGTATCAATTATATTAAAACTCATAGATTTAGTATATTCAAATAATTGTCTTATTTTTTCTTCTTTAATATCTTTAACTTTTAATCCATTTAATTTTAAATCACTTATAATAGCATCCGCTAATTTATTATTAAGAACTCCATATAATATGTCATTTATTTTATGTTCCTCAAATTTACTTATGTAATCATTTAAATCAGAAATTGAAAAATCAGGTATAAAATCAATGCATAGTTTAACATTTCTTTGTTCTTCTATATATCTTTTTACATTTCTTGATAAATTAAAAACGCATATTCCTGATATAAAATCATTAGTAAATTGCACTTGTCCTTTTTCTTCTTTAACTTTTTTATCATCAATGAAAAGACTAACATTGCAATTTATTCTAACACCATCAATACCTTTTATATTTTTATAATCAGTTTTCAATTTAACTAATGATGGATATAATTTAGTTATATCGTGATTAAGACCTTTTAAAATACTATATCCATCACCTGTTGAACCGGTTTTTGGATATGACATACCACCTGTTGCAATAACAACTGATTTTGTTTTTATATCCTCATTAATAATAAATATATCACCTTTTTTTATAACCCTATTAACATCATAATTATACTTTATTCCTATATTTAATAATTTTAAATTTTTTTCAAACATTTTACATACAGAAATTGCCTGTTCATTATAAGGATATATTCTTCCTTCGTTATCATTCTTCAATAAAATACCAAATGATTTTAAATAATTTAAATAATCTTTATTATATTTTTCTATTAATTCAAAATACTTAATATCATTATATTTATTTTTCGATACATTTATATTTCCTAAATTACATTTACCATTACCTGTTATTGATAATTTTTTACCTACTTTATCATTTTTTTCTAATAATAAAATATTAATATTTTTATTTTCCTTCTTTAATACATTTGCTAACATTAATCCTGATGCACCTGCACCAATAATTACAACATCATACATAATATCACCTTTATATAATTATAACAAAAAATATGCAAAATAAAAAAGATTATAACAATCTTTTAATACGAATCAATATTTATATTAACTCTTTTATTACCATTAATGTATGAACTAGCTTGAACAATAGTTCTTAAGGATTTTGCGAGTGTGCCATTTCTTCCAATGACTTTTCCAATTTCATCACTTGATACCATAACTTCTATATTTATTTCATCTTCGTTTTCACTTGGAAACTCTTTAACACTAACACTATCTTTATCAGTAACTAATTCCTTTACAATCACTTCAGTTAACTTTACTAATTCCATAATTACTTACCTTGTTTTTCTTTAGCAAACTTAGCCATTACACCATTTTTTGAAAGTAAATTTCTTACTGTATCAGTTGGCATAGCTCCTTGTTTTAACCATTTTAAAGCAACTTCCTCATTAATACTTATTTCAGCTGGATTCTTAAGTGGATTATATGTACCCACAGTTTCAATAAAGCGTCCATCCCTAGGACTTCTAGAATCTGCCGCAACAATACGGTAAAATGGTTGTTTTTTAGCTCCCATTCTTTTTAATCTTAATTTAACTGCCATTTTCTTTTCCTCCTAAATCCTAATAGATTATATATAAACATATATATAGTGTCAAGGTTTTTTACTTGACAGCTATTTCAATTTCTTTAAGAGCTTAGGATCAATTCCACTATTACCTAGCATTTTTTCTAAGCTTTCTTCATTTAGAGCACCGCTATTTTGCATAGCACCAAATTGCCCCATCGTCTTTTTCATTCTCGTAAATTGGTTAATTAGCTTATTAACATCATTTACACTTGTTCCAGAACCACTAGCAATTCTTTTCTTCATAGTGCTTCTAATCTTTTCTGGATGTTCTCTTTCAAATTTAGTCATTGATTGAATAATAGCTTTTGTATGCTTCATAGCATCTTCAGCCTTAACATCATCCATCATATCCGCATATTGATTCATACCAGGAAGCATCTTCATTAAGCCACCTAGCGGGCCCAAGTTTTGAATCATTTCAAATTGTTTAAGCATATCATCCATTGAAAAAGATCCACTTAGCATCTTATTAGCCATCTTTTCGCTTTCTTCTAGATCTATCTTCTCTTGAGCTTTTTCAACAAGTGTTACGACATCACCCATGCCTAAGATTCTATCCGCCATTCTTTCTGGATAGAAAATAGACATATCATCCAGCTTTTCGCCTTCACCAA
>CAZFXQ010000062.1:0-6439 GCA_964523265.1 uncultured Muribaculaceae bacterium
AAAATCATCTCAATATGAGATGATATCTATCGTAAATGTTCGAAAAGTTCGAACAAAAACGTCACTGGAGCAAGTGATGGGAATCGAACCCACGTCTCAGCCTTGGCAAGGCCACGTACTAGCCGTTGTACTACACCTGCATAAATGGAGGGGCCAGCCGGATTTGAACCGGCGATCGTGGAGTTGCAGTCCAATGCCTTACCAGCTTGGCTATAGCCCCGAAAGTGATTTAATTATAACATAAACAAATTATAAATATCAAGTGTTTTATTATATTTTATGTTATCAATAAAAAGAATTCACAATTTTTACTGTGAATCTTATTTTTTCTTATTACTTATTAATTTTAATATTTCATCTTTACCATTTAATAATGGTGATATAGATTGATGTCTATTTAATACATTTATTATTTTAGATAAAAACATAGAGCAGTCAACCTCACTAAACCATTTTTGTTTTTTCAATGCTGGATTTACATATGTTAAATTAGTAGCATATAACTTATCAAATATTTTATCTTTGTGTGCTTTATTAAAAGACACAATACCATTTGTAAACAAAGCGAAAGTAGATACTAAATATACTTTGTTAGCACCTCTTTTCTTTAATTCCTCTGCAACTTCTAACATAGAAGATCCTGATGCTATCATATCATCTACAACAATTACATTTTTATTTTCTACATCACATCCCATATACTCATGTTGAACTATCGGGTTTTTTCCGTTGACTATTTTTGTTAAGTCCCTTCTTTTATAAAACATACCAACATTTGTATTTAACATATTTGCATAGTATATAGCTCTATCCATTGCACCAGTATCAGGGCTTACAACAAGTAAATTATTATAATCAACATCCTCTTCTTTAATAAATTTCTTTAATATTGTATGAGTTGGATAAAAGTTTTCAAATGATAAACACGGAGCTGCGTTCTGCACATTTGGATCATGCACATCAAAAGTTATTATATTTTTAATACCTAAAGCATGTAATTCTTGTATAGCAAGAGCACAATCAAGTGATTCTCTACCTTTCCTTCTATGCTGTCTTGATTCATATAACAATGGTAAAACAACAGTTATACTAGATGCCTGCCCCCTTATAGCAAGTATCACTCTCTTAACATCCATAAAATGCTCATCAGGTCCCATATGGTTTTTATAACCAAACATCTCATACGTCATGCTATGATTACCAATATCAGATATAATATATACATCCTTATTTCTTATTGTTTCACTTATCTTAACTTTTCCCTCACCATTGTTAAATCTAACTTCCTCAATTGGTACTAAATAACTTTTAGTCTCACCCCTTATTCCTTGAAGACAAGCATTAACTTTATCTCCAAATTCTTTAATATTACTCATTACAATTAATCTTAAATCATCATTTTCAATTACTAACATACTTCCTCCTTAAAAAACATAAAAACTAACACAAAAAAAGTGTTAGTTTCCATACATAATAATAATGTTAAGATAAGAATTAAATAATATTTTTTTAACACATAATTCTACCATAACACACCTCTTATATTATAAGTATAACAAATAAATGATATTAAGTTAATACTTTTTTACACATTTTTACAATTATATTTCATTTTATACAGCAATTCTAATATTACATTTATATATAATCATATTTACAATAAATATTACTAAAAAGAAAATAATAACCAATTTTTATTTTTTTCTTTATAATAAAAGTATTAATTATAAATGAAATTATTGTAAATATTATTGCTAAAAACAAGGTTAGATATCCCGATCCTAAAACCAAATCACGAAAATCATCAGTAAAAGAAAAAGTCATTGGTGGCATTCTATTTACCCATTTATTACTTGATATAGAATATATTATTATACAATCTATGATGGTTAAAATTAAATATATTATAGTATTTTTTTTATTCATATTTATCCTCACATTATTATAAAATTATTTTTATTATTGTTTACATATTTTTTTAATTAATTTGCTACATTGAATCTTTATTTCGATATTTTTTATTCATTTTTTCTATTTTTTCTTTATATCTATCTTCTTCACTAAATATACAACCACAATATTTTTGTATATAAAGGCCCAATTCTTTAGCTCTATCCTGTCCATATCTAAATCCCGATCTAAAATCTTTATAGTAAAACTTTATATTATACTTTTTTTCCAACATTTCACCTGTCCTTTTTAATAATTCATGATCCTGATATGGACTAATTAAAAGTGTAGTTGAAAAGGCATCAAAGCCATTTTCTTTAGCATACAAAGCAGTTTTTTCTAATCTTAATAAATAACAATATCCGCACCTGTTATCCAATTTATTAATAACATTACGACAAAACTCATCAAGTCCATAATTATTTTCAATAATAAGTGGTATTTTTTTGAGTTTATTAAATTCAATTAAACAATTAAGTCTTGATGAATATTCAATAAACGGATGAATATTTGGATTATACCAATAACTTGTAATATCAATATTTTCTTTTTGTAATTCTTCTGTACAATAAACACTACATGGTGCACAGCATGTATGTAATAATAATCTCATAAGTCAATATAATTGATTCCTTTCCACTGATATATAATATCATAAAAACATAAATTTAAAAAGATTAAAATCCTCTTTTAATCTTTTTTTCCAATACATTATTATTAAAATATAATTGTTCATCTATTGTATTTAAGTTGTAATTTAAAAATTTATTAAAATTATAATCGTTTGGTTGAATAGCTAAATTAGCAATACTGTCTCTATACATTTTTCTTGTCTGTAAATAACTCGCAGAAGTATATAAAGCAGGTGATTTTATTTTAGAACCAAGTATATCCCTAGATAATTTAAATATATTACCATATTGTATTAATCTAGCTAATCTAGTATTACCATTACCAAAAGGTTGTAATGCTGCTATGTAAAAATGAACTAATATAGAATTTAATAAAATGTTTTTCTCATCATTACCAACTTCTGTCAAAAACTTAATCATATCTTTTAAATACGATCTTATTTTTTCTGGTTCTGGTGGAAAATATGATATTTTTTCTCTACCATCTACTATTTCATATACATATGTATCAAAATATCTAATTGGGTAGTTTTTTTCTATATCATCTTTAGAACCAGTTATTAATAACCTATGCAATTGTTCTATTTTCCTAATTGTCAGCGGCTGATTATTCATAATAGAATCCGTCATTACTGAAATTGAAGTCTTTTTTTCACCTTTTTCACATGCCAAGTCAAGCTGAATGATAAATGGATTTTCATATTCCATTTCTTGATTATTAACTATTTCATTTCTTTCTAATGTTTTAAGAAAAATTTTTCTATGAATAGGAACTAAACTACTCAATCTTTCTAAATACTTTTTATAATTATCAAGTGTTTCATTTAAATGAAGTTCAGTATCATAATCAATTTGGTATTCTCTTATTTTATCTAATGCTTCCATTATATTTTCCTCCAATGGATCATATAATACCATTTTTGTACTTTTTAGTCAAAACTATACATCATATGACTTATTAAATTTTTTGCATAACACTTTTCTTATCATATCAAACGGTAATACAGTAATAGAAAGAATTAACATAAACAAAAATTCAAATATATTTAGTGGCGTAGTTCTAAATAAACTTCCTCCATAATATATCATTAAAACTTGCACAATACCAACAAACAACATAACCATAATAAACATTTTATTCTTTAGTAAATTAGAAAAAATATTAATTCTACCAGTATGAGAGTTAAAGCAATTAAATATACCACAAAAAACGAATAATCCAAAAAAAGCTGTCATAAATGTTTGGTTATCATTATAAAAATTTCTAATAAGTGGTACCTTCAAAAATACGATACAAATCAAAGTAGTATATATACCTGTTAATAATATTTCATTATACATATATGAATTAATAATATGTTCATTCTTATCCTTTGGTTTTTCATTCATATACTCATCAAGATGTGGTTCATATGCAAAAGCAAGACCAGCAAGTGTATCCATGACCATATTTATCCATAACATTTGTATTACTGTAACTGGCGTATCTACTCCTATGAATGGTCCTATTATTGAAATTGCAAGAGCACATAAATTAACCGTTAACTGAAAAATAATAAATTTTCTTATACTTTTGAATATTGTCCTACCAAATAAAATAGCATTACTTATTGATAAAAAATTATTATCTAGTATTACAATATCACCAGCTTCTTTTGCAACCTCACTTCCAGACCCTAATGCAAAACCAACATCAGATTTTTTTAATGCTGGTGCATCATTAATTCCATCTCCAGTCATTCCTACGACTAAATTCATTTCTTTACTTATTCTAACTAATCTTGATTTATCATATGGCAATGCCCTTGCTACAATTTTTAATTTAGGAATCATCTTTTTTAAATGATAATCACTAATATTATTTAATTCATCTGAAGTTAGCACCAAATCATCTCCATTATTTATAAGACCTAATTCTTTACCTATTGCAGTTGCAGTATTTTTGTTATCACCGGTTATCATAATAACTTTTATTCCAGCATTTTCGACTTTTTCTATCGCTTTATAAGCTTCTTTTCTTATTCTATCCTTTATAAATATAGCACCAACAAAAACCAAATTTGAAAAATCTTTTTCATTTAAGTTATTACTTGTTGCAAGAGCTATTACACGCATACCTTCTTTTTCTCTTTTTAAAATCTTATCTTTTATTATATTCTTCTTATTAAAAATTTGTTTTTTACCATCTTGATCATAAAAATATGCACAATTATCTATTATTTTTTCTGGTGCCCCTTTAATCAAATTTTTAGCAATCTTATCATCAATTACTGTTATCATATATTTGTTTTTACTATCAAACGGAATTGTCTTTATTTTTTTTATATAATTATAATCATATGGTTTAAAAAAGCTAAGTAAACACTTATCAGTGGTATTACCACCTATTGTATTATTTTCTTCATAACTAGACATATTATTAAGTATCATTGATACTTTTAATATTTCTAAATAGTTATTATGTTTTAAATCACTTTCTTTTCTATACTCATTTAAATTACCATCTATTATTAGATCACAAGATAATTTACCCTCTGTTAATGTTCCAGTCTTATCAGTAAATAAAATGTTTAGACTACCTGCTGTTTCTATTCCTACCAATTTTCTAACTAAAACATTACTTTTTAGCATTCTTTTCATATTTGATGATAAAACTAAAGTTATCATCATAGGAAGACCTTCTGGTACAGACACGATGATTATTGTAACACAAAGTGTAAGAGCATAAATTAAATGATTAGATATAACGTTAAAATTAGTTATAGTTTCAACTATACTTTTTATATCAAAATGATTATTAACAATAATAACAGAAAACAAATATGAAAACGATGCTAAAAAGGCACCTAAATAACCAAATATGCTAATTGTTTTAGCAAGATTTCTTAGTCTTTGTTTTAAAGGGCTTTCATCTTTTTTTTCATTTAATTCACTAGCTATTTTTCCATAAAATGTATTGTCAGCAATATTAGTAACTTCAACTATTGCACTACCAGTATATACACTACATCCCATAAAAACCTTGTTTTTGTTACTTACGTTATTATTTATCACACTTTCTTTATACGCTTCCTTTGATTCACCACTAATCGCTGACTCATCCACACTTAAATTACCTTTAATTAAAATCCCATCTGCTGGAACTTTATCACCACCTTCAAGTTTTATAATATCATGCATAACTACATCGCTAATAAATACTTCTTTTAGTTTGCCATTTCTAATTACTTTGCATTTTAATTTTAACGATTCTTCCTGTAATTTGGAAAAAGCTTTCTCACTACCATATTCTGATATTGTTGATATAAATGATGATAAAAAAATAGCTATTAAAATTCCTAGTGTTTCAAACCAATTAAAATTTCGAAACAAAAAAACAATTTTTATAGTAAGAGCTATAAGAAGTATTTTTATTATTGGATCAGATAAGGATTCTATAAATAATTCAAAAAATGTATTATGTTTTTCTTTTAATATTTCGTTTCTTCCGTATTTTTTTCTATATTTTATCACTTCTTCATCATTAAGGCCTTTAATATTTTTCATATGATTTTCACCCTCTTGTTAAATATTACTTTTTTGTGTAATAATTTATTATTTTATTTAATCGACATATAACACAAATTCAGTAATACTTCATAAAATAAATTAAGAAAGTGGTGTTAATAGCATGATAATTACGCTCGAT
The DNA here is from genome assembly GCA_964523265.1 of uncultured Muribaculaceae bacterium. Classification (GTDB taxonomy): domain Bacteria; phylum Bacillota_I; class Bacilli_A; order RF39; family UBA660; genus Aphodocola. Next base: position 6,271 of record CAZFXQ010000062.1, read on the forward strand.
AAAAGTACTATAAACGATGAGTATGAATTAATTAAAATAAATAACAATAAAATTAAAAAAAGATTATTTGATTTAGGATTAATAAATGGTTCAAAAATCATTCCATTATATAAAAGTCCATTAAATGACCCTACTGCATATTTAATATGTGGTAGTGTAATTGCATTAA
>CAZFXQ010000063.1:0-6435 GCA_964523265.1 uncultured Muribaculaceae bacterium
ATGGGTGCAAGAAAAGATAGACATGAAAATATAGGCTTTGGAAGTATCGGTTTTGATAATTTAATAAAGGTTATTTATAATGATAGACTAAAAGATATACCAATGATATTAGAAACACCTTATATAAGTACAACAGATGGTAAAGATAGAACATATCCACCATATAAATTTGAAATAGATATGATAAGAAATAAAAAGTTTAATGATAATATAATGGATGATATAAAAAAATATTATAGTTAATAATACAAAATTTTATTTATGGCAAAATCGTGTATTTGTGTCAAATTTGCCGTTGACATTATCTATAAACAATTATATAATTATTATGGAGGAAATTAAAATGATAAAAAGAGAGATTGAAACTAAGTTTAAAGCTTTATCAAATAGTAGGAAAGTAGTATTAGTAACAGGTGCAAGACAAGTTGGAAAATCAACATTTGTTAAATCATTAAAAGAAGATGATAGAACATATATTACTTTAGATGATTTATCTTTAAGAGATTTAGCCCAAAATGATCCAAAGTTATTTTTGATGAATTATAAAGGGAAATTAATAATTGATGAAGTACAATATGCACCAAATTTATTTTCATATATAAAGATGGATGTTGATGAGACTAATGAATATGGTAAATATTGGTTAACTGGTTCACAAAGATTTGAATTGATGAAGAATGTAACTGAAACACTAGCTGGTAGAATTTCAATTGTTGAAATGTCAACATTAAGTTTAGCTGAAAAAGAACAATTTGAATCTAAAATTTTTAATCCTACTGATATAAAACTAAATATAAATATTACTCCAAATAAAATATTTGAGCATATTTTTAAAGGTGGAATGCCTGAGTATATATGTAATGATATTGATAGAAATCAATTTTTTGATGATTATATTAGAACTTATATTGAGCGAGATGTAAGACAATTAACACACGTTGGAGATTTACTAAGTTTTAGAAAATTTATGATTGCAGTAGCATCAAGAAATGGAGAAATACTAAATTATAATAATTTAAGTGAAGATGCTGATATTGACGTTAATACTGTTAAAAGATGGATATCAATATTAGAAGCAAGTGATATTATATATCTTTTAAAACCATATTCAAATAATAAACTCAAAAGAGCAATTAAATCACCTAAAATCATTTTTTTGGATACTGGTTTATGTGCATATTTATGTGGATGGAATACGAAAGAAACACTTGAAAATTCAGCATCTATAGGGAATTTTTTAGAATCTTTTGTTATAAGTGAATTAATAAAAAACAGAAGAAACAATAAAGAAACGTTAAACTATGATATTTATTTTTATAGAGATAGAGATAAAAAAGAAATAGATTTAATAATAGAACTAGATAATGTAATATATCCTTTTGAAATTAAAAAAACTGCAAAACCAGAACTTGCTATGTTAAAAAATTTTAATATATTAAATGATAAAAGTTTAAATGTTGGTAACGGTGGTTTGTTATGTTTTTATCCAGAAATTTTACCTTTAGATGAAAAAAATAAATCATATCCGATATCTGTTATTTTTTAATGGAAGACTTTTAAGACAAAAAACTTAATATGATATTAAAAAGGCACAATAATATGAAATGTTGTGTCTTTTATATGTAAATTTATGTAAAACTAATAAGTAAGTATAAGTATATTATTTAAATTGTTGTATAATATATATATCACAGAATTATGATAAACAAATATAATAAATATATAACATAAAAAGAAGGGATAATATGAAATATATAATAGATACAGATCCAGGTATAGATGATGCTATAGCTGTTATGATGGCATATAAAAATAATTTAGATATTATTGGTTTTACTTTGGCATCTGGTAATATACCTACTAAAAAAGCAGCTAATAATTTAAAAGTTATTCAGGATTTTTTAGGTAGTAACATTAAAATGTATAAAGGAAGTTATGAAATAAGAAAAGATTCTGATGCAGCTTATTTTGCACATGGTAAAGATGGATTAGGATATTTAGTTTTTCCGAAAAATAAAAGAAAGTTTGAAAAAAAATCAGCAGAAGATTTTATTATTAAATCATCAAAAAAACACAAAGATAATTTAACTATAATTTGCTTTGGACCGCTTACTAATTTAGCTAACGCTATAAAAAAAGACAAAGATTTACCTAAAAGAGTAAAGCATTTGGTTATTATGGGTTCATCTTATGATCCTTATGCCAAAGAAAAATATAAAGAGTTTAATATAATGGTTGATCCTAAAGCATTTAATACTGTTGTAACATCTGGTTTTTCTGATATTAAAATGGTAACGCATGAAATAGGTGTTAAGTCGTTTATTGAAAAAGATTACATAGAGAATTTAAGAAATTCAGATGATATAGTATCTAGGTTTGTTTCTGGTATTGCACAAAAATATATGGAATTTAGCTTTGAGCACTACGGGACAATAGGACTTGGCACACCAGATCCAACAACTGTTTCTTCAATAATTGATCCAAGTATAATAACATTTCATGATTGCACTATAGACGTATTATTAGATGAAGATAAAAGAGGAGAAAGTATTGTTACACTAGTAGATAAGAGTAATATTAAAGTATCAACTGATTTTGATATAGAAAAATTTAGAAATTTATTTAAAAAAACATTTAAGTAGGATTATATATGAATATTGAAAAAAAATAAAAAAATTGAAGCTAGAAATAAAAGAGTAGAAAAAGATAAAGCATGGGAAACAAGTATAACTAGAAAAATATATATTATGATAACCTATATAGTTGTAATCATATATTCTTATTTTATAAGAAAATACGATAATATATTTTTGAGTTCATTAATACCAGTTATTGGTTTTACTTTATCTACTTTATCATTAAAATACAATTGTTATTGTGTTTTTTCTTTAAAAATGATATTATTACAACATAGAGGAAGTGGATATATGAATAATAAAGGTTTTGCTATTTCTGCAGTTTTATATACATTACTAATGGCATTTTTACTTTTTTTGGGAGTTACATTAGCTGTTTTCAAATCTTCAGCAAGAATAATAGGTAATTCTAATAATGATTTAATAGATGGTAAAAAAGTAAGAGTAAGTTTAGTTAAGAATACGAATGACTATACTATTGAAAAATTTATTGGGTGTGATAAAAATAACGAATGTGATGCTGGTACATGTGCAGTAACAAAAGACGAATGTGGTGTAAGAGCAGCTACTGCAAAAGGATATACAAGCTGTATAGCTACTACTGCAATTCCAAGACCACAACCGGCACAACATTATTGGTATGAGTACACTGAATGCAAACTTAACAAAGATGGCACATTTTTACCTGCCGGAGCTTCATCGTTTTCTCCATATGGATTTTGGCATTGGGAGCTAATCAACTCATCTAATCCATCAGAAGGTTACTGGGGATGTCATTCAGTTCTTAATCAAACATTAATAAAAATAGATTCCATAAAGGGACCTATGTTTTGGCCTAGGGATTTTGGATTGAATTTAGTAAAAAACCCTTCAACCGGAAATATTGAATTGGAAGGTACTGATAAAATTTATAAAGGTGTAGCAGTATTATGCGATAATGGTGGTTCGAGTTATGGATGTACAGGCAAAAACATTTCAACATTAACTGATGGTGCTAATATAGTAAAGATTAGAGTTGGGTTAACATCAAAGGATTCTTTTAGTTCAATTATTAACACATCAGATATTAGTGAAGCAGATTATATTGGTGGTAATGAAGAAACAATTGGTGGTATAACTGATAGATATATTAGACTATATGATTTTTGTAACTAAAAATTTATACTTGTATTTAATAATTATATTTGTTATAATACATGTACTTAAAGCGAGGAACAAGAGGAGTAAAGTGTTATTTAATTGAAGAGAGTATGGTAGGGTGGAAGCATACATTAAAAATACTTGAAGGTAGCTTGGGAGCTTAATTTTTGAAATAGTAGTAGAAAATTACGTATTCTTGCGTTAAAAGATTAAGAGCTAGATAATAATATCTAGAACAAAGGTGGTACCGTGGACAAGTAAGTTCATCCTTTTTAGGATGAATTTTTTTATATTTAAGGAGGGATAATATGTTAGATAAAAAATATAATCATAAAATGGTTGAAGAAGGAAAGTATGATACTTGGCTTAAGAATAATTTGTTTAAAGCTGGAGATTTAACAAAGGAAAGATTTTCTATTGTTATACCACCACCTAATGTGACAGGTAAGCTTCATTTAGGGCATGCTTGGGATACAACACTTCAAGATATTATAATTCGTTATAAAAAGATGGATGGATATGATGCATTATGGCTTCCAGGTATGGATCATGCTGCAATTGCAACGGAAGTTAAAGTCGTAGAAAGATTAAAAGAACAAGGTATAAATAAACGTGATTTAGGTCGTGATGGATTCTTACAAAAAGCGTGGGAATGGAAAGAAGAATATGCATCAGAAATAAGAAGACAGTGGGGTAAATTAGGGTTAGCACTTGATTATTCAAGGGAAAGATTTACTCTTGATGAAGGGCTTAATAAAGCTGTTACAAAGGTATTTGTGGATTATTATAATAAGGGTATTATATATCGTGGTGAGCGTATTATAAACTGGGATCCAGAGCAAAAAACTGCTTTATCTAATGAGGAAGTCATATATAAAGATATACCTGGTGCATTTTATCATATTAAGTACTTTATAGAAGGCACTAATGATTATTTAGAAGTTGCAACAACTCGTCCTGAAACATTATTTGGTGATACAGCGGTAGCTGTAAATCCAAATGATGAAAGATATAAAAAGTATGTTGGTAAAAATGTTATATTACCAGTTGTTAATAAATTAATTCCAATAATTACAGATGAGCATGCAGACCCAGAATTTGGAACTGGTATTGTTAAAATTACTCCAGCTCATGATCCTAATGACTTTGAAGTTGGTAATCGTCACAACCTAGAAAGAGTAAAAGTTATTAATGAAGATGGAACAATGAATGAAAAAGCCGGTAAGTATAATGGTATGGATAGATTTAAGTGCCGAGAGGAATTAGTAAAAGATTTAAAAGAAGCTGACTTATTAATCAAAATAAATGAAATAACTCACTCAGTAGGACATTCTGAACGTAGTCATGTTATGGTTGAACCATATTTATCTAAACAATGGTTTGTTAATATGGAAAAATTATCTAAGCAAGTATTAGAAAACCAAAAAAATAAAGATAGTAAAATTAATTTTATACCATCACGTTTTGAAAAAATACTTAAAAACTGGATGAGTGATTGTCATGATTGGTGTATTTCAAGACAATTATGGTGGGGACACAGAATACCTGCTTGGTATAAAGACGATGAAATATATGTGGGAGAGATTGCGCCAAAAGGCGATGGATGGATTCAAGACGAAGATGTACTTGATACATGGTTTTCATCTGCATTATGGCCATTTTCAACATTAGGATGGCCTAATGAGACAGAAGATTTAAAAAGATATTTTCCAAATGATGTATTGGTAACTGGTTATGATATTATTTTCTTTTGGGTATGTAGAATGGCTTTTCAGTCACTTGAATTAACCAATAAAAGACCATTTAAAGAATGTTTGATTCATGGCTTGATTCGTGATAAGCAGGGAAGAAAAATGTCTAAAAGTTTAGGTAATGGTGTTGATCCAATGGATGTAATTGATGAGTTTGGAGCCGATTCTTTAAGATTTTTCTTAACAACCTCATCAGCTGCTGGTCAAGATTTAAGATATGATGAAGATAAGATAAAAGCTAATTGGAATTTTATTAATAAGATATGGAATTCTGCTAGATACGTATTAATGAATACTGAAGAATTAAAAGAAATTAATTTGGATAATTTAACTAATTCAGATAAATGGATTTTAACCAAGTTAAATAAACTAATTAAAAATATTAGAAAAAGTATGGATAAGTACGAATTTAATATAGTAGGTGCTAGTCTTTATAAATTTATATGGGAAGATTTTTGTGATACATATATTGAGTATAGTAAAACATCTATTGATAATATATCTACAAAGTCAGTATTAGTTATTGTATTAACAGATATATTAAAGATGCTTCACCCTTTTATGCCGTATGTAACAGATGAAATATATTCTTCATTATCTATAAAAGAAAGTGAGTTTTTACTTTTAAGTAATTATCCAAAATATGATAAAAAATATGTTTTTGAAGCAGAAGAAAAGGAAATAGATTCACTAAAAGATATAATAAATCAAGTACGTAATTGTAAGGCTCAAAACAACATACCTAAAGGTTTTTATATTGTAAATAATTTTAAAGATGAGTATAAATATATTATAGAAAATAATAAAAATATATTGACAAAAGAATTAAAATGCGATATTATATTATCTTCTTTAGAAGATTATTCTACTATTGATTTAATGTTTTCTTATGGAAACATCGTGGTTAA
>CAZFXQ010000064.1:0-6334 GCA_964523265.1 uncultured Muribaculaceae bacterium
CTTATTGGTGGAGTAATAATTTATACCAAAAAGAAAAAATAGTGTAAATAAATATGTATTATTAGTTAAATAATAATATAGATATGACAAAAAATGTAAATTAATTTTGCATTTTTTTCTATTGTTATGATATAATGCTTTATAGGTATGAGAATAAGGAGTGACTATTTATGACAAAATATGATGAGTCATCAATTAAGATATTAGAAGGATTAGAGGCTGTAAGAAAAAGACCCGGTATGTATATAGGTTCAACAGATAAAAGGGGACTTCATCATCTGGTTTGGGAAATTGTTGATAATGGTATTGATGAAGCTATTAATGGATATGGTAATCATATTAAAATAATTATTCATAAAGATGGTTCTGTTTCGGTATCAGATGAGGGACGTGGCATTCCAGTAGGTAAACATGCTTCTGGTAAATCGACTCCAGAAGTAATTTACACAGTTCTTCATGCTGGCGGTAAATTTCAAGAAGGTGGTTATAAAGTATCAGGAGGTCTTCATGGAGTTGGAGCATCTGTTGTTAATGCACTTTCTTCTTGGATGAAAGTATCTATTAATCGTGATGGTGGTAAATATGAAATATCATTTAAAGATGGTGGTCATTTAGATGAAGATTTGAAAAAGGTAGGTACAACTAATAAAACAGGGACAACTGTTAGATTTATGCCTGATGATGAAATTTTTTCATCAACTACATTTTCGTTTACAACAATATGTGAAAGAATGCAAGAATCAGCGTTTTTGATTAAAGGAATAACGATTGAGGTAATTGATGAGGAAGATGAAAAAAAGGTCTTATATCACTATGATAAGGGGCTTGAAGAATTTGTTGCTTATTTAAATGAAGGTAAAAAAACTATTAATAATGTTTTTGGTTTTGATGCTGTAAAAAATAAAATAGAAGTAGAGTGTGCACTACAGTATACAGATTCATATAATGAAAATGTTGTATCTTTTGTTAATAATGTTAAAACATCGGATGGTGGTTCACATGAGGTTGGACTTAAGAGTGCATTAACTAAAGTGTTTAATGACTATGCTAAAAATAATGGCTATTTAAAGACTAAAGATAAGAATTTTGAAGGTAGTGACGTAAGAGAAGGTTTAACTGTTATTTTGTCTTTAAAAGTACCAGAAGATTTGCTTCAGTTTGAAGGACAAACAAAGGGTAAACTAGGTACGCCACTAGCTAAAACTGTAGTAGAACAAGTTGTATATGAAAAAATGCAGTATTTTTTAGAAGAAAATAAAGCTATTGCAACTGATATTATAAACAAGGCATTAAAAGGTAAAGCTGCAAGAGAGGCAGCAAGAAAAGCAAGAGAAGAAGCAAGAAAAGGGAAAACAAAGAATTCTAAAGAAAAGAACTTATCAGATAAGTTAGCACCTGCAACAAAAAAGGATCCTAAAAAAAATGAATTATTTATTGTTGAGGGTGATTCTGCAGGAGGTTCAGCTAAAACAGGAAGAGAAAGAAGCTACCAAGCAATATTACCATTACGTGGTAAAGTATTAAATACAGAAAGAGCAACAGTTGATGAAGCTTATAAAAATGCGGAGATAAATACATTAATATACACAATAGGAGCAGGTGTTGGACCTGATTTTAACATAGAAGATTGTAATTATGATAAAATTATTATTATGACTGATGCTGATGATGATGGATGTCATATACAAGTTTTATTAGTAACATTCTTTTATAGATACATGAGACCTTTAATAGAAGCTGGAAGGGTGTATATTGCAAATCCACCATTGTATAAAATAGCTTTTTCTAAAAAAGATGAGGTATATGCATATTCAGATGAGGAATTAAAAGAGTTAACTAACGGTAAAAAAGTAGAAGATTTGCAAAGATATAAAGGTTTAGGTGAGATGGATGCAACGCAGCTTTGGGAAACAACTATGGATCCAGAAAAAAGAAGTTTAATAAAGGTTAAAATAACAGATATAGCTTTAGCTGAAAAAAGAGTATCTATTTTAATGGGTGATAATGTTGAGCCAAGAAAAGAATGGATAGAAGAAAATGTTGATTTTACTTTGGAAGATAATTATGAAATATTAAGATAGGTGATACTGATGGATTTAAAAGACTATATTAATTCAGAAAAAGTATTAAGTTTAAATGACATAGATGAGACATCTTATTTTGTTGATGAAAAATTTGAACCTAATGAAATCACACCAGATAGTTTATGTTTGGTTCATTCAACAGCTTTTTTTCCTTTTAATAATACTATATTAAGTAGTATGGATGGTAATAAGTTAACGATAGATAAAAAAGCATATAGTATGAGACCAACTGTTCATTTTGTTTTAAATGGTGTCGTTACAGATCATTATGCTGGTTCATGGAGTGAAAATCCTTATACAATAATTGAACCTTTAAATAAGCATTTGAATGAAATAAAATGTATACATTCAGTTGATACGTGGACAGCTAATTCTGTTAAGTTATCTGATAAAGCTATTATACTAGTAGATATAAGAGCAAAAGATTATTTAAAAGATTCAACTTTATATAAATCAAATGTTATTTATTATGATGGTAATAGAAATGTTATTGTTAATTTTGTTTTGACTCAATTGGGGTATAAACCACAGTCAATTGGTGAAAAAACATGGGCTATAGATTCTTATGGTAATGATAATTTTTCTTCCTTTAGAGCTTATTTTGAAGAAAAATATCCACATTTTATATTAACTTTGCATTATGGAACTTCGTATTATTTTTGTGAAAAAAATCTTACTCACAGAGATCGATTTTTATATAATGTGAATTATTTGTTAGAAACTAAAACTCATGAGGAATCATTAGTACAAAGTAAAAATGGATTAATACTTGACTATAATCAAGCTTTAATGCTTATTAAAAGAAGTTTTATTCTAGCAATGTCGTATTATGAAAAAGAAAAATATAATATTAAGTATAATGAATTAAATGGAGATATAACAGAATTTGACATTAGTTTTTTAAAAAATATTGATTTATCACAAATAATTAATGTAAATAAAGATGATGTGGTTAATGAACTTGTAAATATTGGTATTATATATGATGAAAATAAGAATACTTTTAGATTAGTACCTGCTAATATTTTGTTTAAATACTACGAATTACGTTATATGATAAATGATTTAGCATCACAAATTAAAGTATACGAAGATCAAATTAAATCACTGGAATTTTATAAGACTAAATCAATATCAGAAAGAAATAAAGCAGGGTATACTAAAACAGATGAAGAAATAAATTATGAAATAAAAAGAATAATAAATTTAATAGAAGATAGAAAGAAAATAATTGAACAGAAAAACAGAATATATGTGAAGATTCATAAGAAATTGTTTATGTTAGGAAATAAAGTTTATGATGAATTTATTAAATTATTAACAATTTCAAAAAAAGAAAAACACATGGGTTAAAAAATGAAAGAAGTGATAAAAGATGTCTGATTTATTACATAGAATTGAAGAGTATTCATTAGAAGAAATAATGGGTGAAAGATTTGGTAGATATTGTAAGACAATAATACTTGATCGTGCACTTCCTGATGTTCGTGATGGTTTAAAACCGGTTCAAAGACGTATTTTATATGGTATGTATAAGGCTGGTAATACTTATGATAAAAAGTATCGTAAAAGTGCTAAAGCAGTTGGTGAGATAATGGGTAACTACCATCCACATGGTGATTCATCTATTTATGATGCTATGGTTCGTATGAGTCAGGACTGGAAGATGGAAACTCCTTATATAGATATGCATGGTAATAATGGATCTATAGATGGTGATGGAGCAGCTGCTATGCGTTATACGGAAGCAAGACTTGCTAAAATAAGTAATGTTCTTTTAGAAGATATATCAAAAGATACGGTAGAGATGGCACCTAACTATGATGATACATTAAAAGAACCAATAGTTTTGCCTGCAGGATTTCCTAATCTTTTAGTTAATGGATCAACAGGTATATCAGCAGGGTATGCTACAAATATACCAACACATAACTTAAGTGAAGTAATTGATGCAACAATAAAAAGAATAGATTCACCAGATTGTAGATTAGATACAATACTTAATGTTATGCCAGCTCCTGATTTTCCAACAGGTGGTGTAATTGAGGGAAAAGAAGAAATTAAAAAAGCATATGAATCTGGTAAGGGTAAAATAATTGTTAAATCAAAATATGATATAGTAAAAGAAAAGAATAAAACAAATGTTATTATTACAGAAATTCCATATGAAGTTAATAAAGCTATGCTTGTTAAGAAAATGAATGATATTAGAATTGATAAAAAAGTAGATGGAATAATAGATGTTAGGGATGAAACTTCTCGTGGTGAACTTAGAATCGTAATAGAATTAAAGAAAGATGCAAATATAGATTTAATAATAAATTATTTTCTTAAGAATACAGATATGCAGATTAATTATAGTTTTAATATGATTGCAATTGTCGGAAGAAGGCCAAGACAAGTAGGTGTTTTAAAAATAATTGATGCTTTTATTGAACATAAAAAGGAAGTAATAATAAGAAGAACAAAATTTGATTTAGAACATGCAAAAGATAGATATCATATTTTAGAAGGCTTAATTAAAGCAATAAGTATATTGGATGAGGTTATAAAAGTAATTAGAGCATCTAAAAATAAAGCAGATGCAATTTTAAATTTGCAAAAAGAGTTTAAATTTACAGAAAGACAAGCAACAGCTATTGTAATGTTACAATTATATAGACTTACAAATACTGATATTACTGATGTTGAAAATGAAATGAAGACATTAGAGGGATTAATAAAAGAATATGAGCTTATTTTAAGTGACAATGAAGAATTAAAAAGAGTAATAAAAGAAGAATTAAGAAAAGTAAAAAAAGAATTTGGTACACCAAGAAAGACGTTAGTTAAAGACGAAGTAACAGAAATTAAAATAGATATGAGTGAAATGATACCAAAAGAAGATGTAATAGTTGCTGTAACTAATGAGGGGTATGTAAAAAGAGTTTCTAAAAAATCATATCAAGCTAGTGAAGAAGAAACACAACTTAAAGAAGATGATTATTTAATTGGTCTTTATGAACAAAATACAATAGATACATTATTATTATTCACAAATAAAGGTAATTATTTATATTTACCTGTTCATGAACTTCCTGAATTAAAATGGAAAGATTTAGGTAAACATGTTAGTAATATAATTCCAATTATGCAGGATGAAAAAATTATTAAAGCGATACCAGTAAAGAAATTTGATGATAAGAAAATTATAATTTTTACTAAAAATGGTATGGTTAAATTAAGTTTGCTTGAAGATTTTAAAGTACAAAGATATTCAAAACCAATTACATATATTAAACTAAAAGATGATGATGAGGTAATATGTGTTGATATGGCATTATATAGTGATATATTTATAGCTACAAAAAAAGGTTATGGATTATGGTATGATTTAAGTGAAGTTCCTGTAATTGGTCTTAAAACAGCAGGTGTTAAAGCCATTAATTTAAAAAATGATATTGTTGTAAGTGGTATGACTTTTGATAAAAACAATGAATATGTTACAGTAATTACATATAAGGGATTAGCAAAAAGAATAAAATTAACGGAATTTGAAAAATCATCACGTGCAAAAAGAGGTCTGTTATTATTAAGAGAAGTAAAAAGTAATCCACAAGAAATAATTAAAACATATGTATCTAATGCAAAACATAATATTATTTTAAAAACAACAAAAGAAGAAAAAGAAATGAAATTGACAGAAATACCAATTATGGATAGATATTCTACTGGAAGTGCAATAATAAAAAGTAAATTGGTTGATGTTTATGATGTAATAGAATTAAAAAAAGCAGAGGATAATATTGAACTAAATAACATTAAAAATGAAGACATAAAAGAGGAAAAAGAAGTTGTAAAAAAAGAAATATCGTTAAAAGAAATAGATGATAAATTCTTAACAATAGATGATTTTTTAGATAATTTTGATTAAGCAAGATAATATATATCTTGCTTTTATATATTTTAAGTAGTAATATATCTAATGGTGATTTTAATGGTTTTAAATGACGATTTAATTAATAAAGTTAAAGTTTTTTTATCAGTATTTGATCTTAAATTGGATTTATTTAATATAAATAATAAGATTATTATAAAAAATCCTAATAATGTTAATACAGGATACATACTAAAGGAACATGAAAAATTAAGTGGTGTATCTTATTTAAATGGGAACATTTTAAAATTTGATATATACGAAAACAAACATAAAGATGGTTATTATTTTTATTATGCAATAATAACTTTAAACCCGACTTCCCTGGCGCCCC
>CAZFXQ010000065.1:0-6333 GCA_964523265.1 uncultured Muribaculaceae bacterium
TATTTATATATTTAATAGCTTCTGTTGCAGCAACCGCTCCATCTGCTGTTGCTGTAACAAGTTGTCTTAAAGATTTTACTCTGTTATCTCCTGCTGCATAAACACCTTCTATATTTGTTTTACAATCTTCTTTTGCAATAACATAACCTTTTTCATCTAAATTAATTAACTTTGCAAAATTTTGATTTTCTGGTATATGACCTACTGCAATAAATAAACCAGATATTTCAAGTGTTTTCTTTTCATCATTATTTTCAATTTCAATGCTTTCTAGTTTTGTTTTACCATTTATTTTAATAATATTAGTATTATACAAAATTTCTATATTATCTTTTTTTCTTAATTTACTAACTAATTTTTCCTCTGCTCTAAATTCATTTCTTCTATGAACTAAATAAACTTTCTTTACTATATCTGATAAGTATAACGCATCTTGTATTGCAGTATTTCCTCCACCTATAACACAAACTATTTTATTCTTATAAAATGCCCCATCACATGATGCACAATAAGATACACCCTTACCTATTAATTCATCTTCATTATCTAATCCTAATTTTCTGTTATCTGCACCAGTTGCAAGTATTACAGTTTTAGCACAATACTTGTTTTTTTCAGTTACTACTTCTTTTTTATCATCACAACTTTTTATATCAATTACTTTTTCATATGTAATATCAGCACCTAATTCTTTTACTTGATTATATAAATTAGTTGCAAAATCATAACCAGATATATGTATCTGTGATGGATAGTTTTCTATATCAGGTGTATTTATTATTTGGCCCCCATAACTTTTAGCTTCTAATATAAGTATTTTCTTTAGTGCTCTTCTTAAATATATTGCAGCGGTAAGACCCGCTGGACCCGCTCCTACTATGATTACATCGTACATTAATAATCACCTTTTAAAATACTTTCAATTTCACTTTTTGATCTTAAACCAATAACCCTTGTCTTTTCTACTCCGTCTTTAAATAGAATTAAACATGGTATTGATGATATTCCATATCTTGCTGCTAAATCTTCATTATCATCAACATCTACTGATACAATTTTATAATCTTTTGATTTATCTGCTAATTCTTCTAAAACAGGTTTAAGCATTCTACATGGTCCACACCAATTAGCATTAAAATCTACCAATACTAAATCACTTGATTTTATTACTTCTTCTTCAAAATTTTTTGTTGTTATATCTATTAATTTCATTTTTTTTTATCCTCCTCATTATATTTGATACAATTCATTTGATTTAATGGTAACATGCTTTAATTAAAATTTCAATAAAAAGTACTAACCTATTTTAGTACTTTTTACTTTTTCTTTAATAAAATTGTGTTTTTGTGAGCATCAATGTATTTAACATCATAATCATAATATTCAATTGCTGCTGGTGATGTTAAATAAGCATTCCAAAGAACACATCTAATACCATACCCACGTTCAAAATCATGAAAACAACTTGGCTCTGTTTCAATATTTACTTGAAACATTTGGTTAACTAGTAGTACATCAATTAATTCCTGTAATTTCATTTAAATCACTTCTTTCCATTTATTTGTAATATTTTTCCATATTTACATGTTTTATTTTCTTCTGAATCAACATAAGGATCAAATGCATCAACATCATTTTGTAATTTTTCTTTAAAAATTTCTTTAACCTTTAAATAGAACTTGATATCACCAAAATTTAGTGTATCATCATCCGTATTGCAAAGAAGATCAAAATCACAGTGAACAAGTTCTTTTTTTACTTCATCATAGCAATTAAATTCTTTAGATACCAGTCTAAATATTTTAAAACTATCAACAGGATAATTACCACATGATGAAAAATAACTAAAACATTGCCCTATTATTGATGATATTTCATTTCTTCTGTTTTCTTCTTCATACTTTTTCCATCTTTCAATGTATTTTTTTATTTCTTTTTTTACATCATTTAATATATATGAATGCAACATTAAATAACTAGATAAATATTCATCGTAATAACCTATATAATTAAATAAATAATTATTTATTCCTTCAGTTTTTAATGTTGATATATTCCTAATATTCTTATGCAAGAACTTTTCAATATCAATATTGTTAAATATTTTACTTACCATTCTAGTTGCAAAATAATCTAATGCATTATTATATCCCTTATACTCTTCATTAAAATATAAAAAGCCCATTTTTATATTTTCATTCTCATATTTTCTTTTATAATTTTCAACATATACACAACCTATCTCATATTTACTTATTAAGAAAAGTTCGTTTGCCATCCATAAATCATAATTTTCTTCTTCCATCATATGACAATTTAAATTTAAATACTTATTAACAATGGCATTTAAATCAATTAATACTTTCGAGTCCAAGTCATTATTTTTTTTAAAATCTTCAGATATTTTGACAATAAAATTCTTATCATTATTAAATTTATTAATTAAAAAAAGTATAAATTCATAATTGTTCTTTAAAGTTTCATCACATAAATAATACATGTTTTTATCATTAGAATATGTTATTACCTCTTTCATAAAATAAAAGTCTTTTTCGAGTTTTTCAACATCTATTTCAAGTTCATTTCCCATAATATAATCATAAATTAATTTTTTTGAATATCTCATATAGCTCACCTTTTTTGCGTTTTTATATACTAACAAAAAAAGATGTTAATGTCAATTCTATCTTTTTGATAACTCTACTACCTTGCGCCATAATAATGGCCCTACTATACCATTAATATCAAACCCATAATCGTGTTGAATTTTTTTGACAGACTTTTCTGTCAACTCATCAAAAATACCATTTACTCTAACTCCTGGTATTGATTTATCAAAACGACATATTGCAAGTAGGAACATTTGAAAGCGTTTTACATCACTTCCTGTTGCACCTCTTGTCAAAAAATAGTCTGGATAAAGTTCATCAACATAATTCTGATATTCACTTGGAAAAGATTTAAGTATCATACGATATGCATTTTTTAAAACCAAAAAATCTTTGTATGTAAACACACCTGTTACTGGTAATTTATACTTTTCTTGGAATGCCTTTACCATAGTAACACTATTATCTCCATAAACTGAATTAGTTTTAAGTCTTGGTATATCATTATCTAAAAATGCTATAGCATCTAAAAAATAATGAATATATTCAACTTCTATTCCCGTATCTCCATATTTTACTTCATCTGTATATAAAAATGTAGCCTCATCTAAACTTAACCCTTCAGAATATAAATCTGACAGTTTTTTTACGCTTGTATAAATATATTTTATTTTATACCAGGTTGCTTTATCAACAATACCAGTTATTGGTAAATTAAATATTTCTTGAAATTTTTTAACAGCATTTTCAGTTTCCTCATCATATATTCCATATGTATTATTAATATCTGGTATTGCTGGATAATTTTTTCTTATTCTTCTTAAATCTCTTTGAATTGCCAAAACAGGATTACCAGCACTTCCAATACCCACTTCGTAACCAGGATATCCTTCCTTAACGTCTGAAACAGGTGCATCATAAACTATTTTTATATCATTCCCATAATAGTATTTTAATATATCCAAAACACTTTTTCCTTGGTTAGCAAGTTCTACACTTCCCCATTGTGAAAGTCCATCGCATTTTGTTATTCTACCATCACAATATCTTGTAAAATAAGGCTGTACTTGCCCATTTTTTACAACATAATTATTAAATATATCACTTACTATATCATTAATATTTTCATATGTAGACCCATTTATAGTATACGTTTGATCATATACTGGTGATGATGTTATATCAAAATTGTATCCTTTGCTACGATACCACTCATTATATATTCTATTTAAAGTAAATGAAATAATAGCATATATATTAGCTGTTAAAGCTGCTTTTGGCCAAGTTGGAAAAATTTCACTTGCTGCAACATTTGATATATAATCAGTAAAAGGAATAGTTATATTACGTGCTGCCTCATCAGGCTTTCCCAAATGAACTGTTATGTTATTTGGGACAGATGGATAACGTATTGCCATTAAATAATACCTTCCATACTCATATCAGGAGTAATATTTATATTTTGTACAACACATACATTCTCGTATATATTTACTTTATATGTTCTATCTACACCATTATATGTTGCTTTAATATCATAAGTTGCTTTTTTTGGAACACCCAAATTACTTAATTCTAATTTTGGAGCGGGTAATATCACCTTTTCTATTAATCCAGATGAATCAGTTATTCCTTCGTAAAAAATAACCATATTATTATCAATTACTTTACTTATTATTATACCAACACCACTTATCGGTATTGCACCACTTGCAGCATATGCTCTAATTCTTAACCCACCTTTTTCAGGGTTATCATTCAAATAATCTTTATAAATTTTAGAATCTATAAAACTACTATCATTAACATTATAAATATTCATTTTATCCTCCTTATATATTTAGTCTTTGACCTATCATAAGAATATTAGAAGATAGATTATTTTTTCTTTTTATATTATCAACAGTTGTATTAAATTTTCTTGCAATACTATATAAACTATCTCCTTTTTGAACTACATAAATATTATTAGTACTACTTGATATTGGTATTTTAAGTACTTGCCCAATACTTAAATTATTAGTTTTTAAATTATTTATTTTTTTTATGTTGTCAACAGATGTGTTATATTTATTTGCAATACTATATAAATTATCTCCTTTTTTAACTATGTATGTTAAATTACTTTCATTATCTGGTGGTGTATAATCTTCTCCAAAGCACTCAAGTATTTCTTCTTCATTTACTCGTATTTTTAAGTTTTGTCCAATACTTAAATTATTACTTGATAAATTATTATCTTTTATAAGAGTATCGATACTAATATTATTATCTTTAGCTATTTTATATAAACTATCTCCTTTTTTTACAGTATAATTTATATAAGTAGGCACTGATAATTCGTTATCATCATACTTTTCTGGTATTCTTAAAGTTTGTCCAATACTTAAATTATTAGTCTTTAAATTATTTAATTTAACTATTTCATTAACAGTTGTATTATATTTTTTAGCTATAGAATATAAACTATCTCCTTTTTGTACTTTATACATAAACATAGTATCTGGATTAACACCTTGCATATTTGGTATTTTAAGTACTTGTCCTTCTTTTAAATTGCTAGCTGTAACATTATTTAAATTAGCAAGTTCTACAACTGATACACCAAATTGATTACTTATTCCATATAAAGTATCTCCCTTTTTAACTACATATGTTTGATTCATATTTCACCTCAATGAATTATATGTTATATATAATAAAAAAATCATCCTAATTTATAGCATGATTTTTATTATTATTTTTTATTAAGATAATACTTTTTATTTTTAAATATTAATGTTTTATCTTTTAACATAAAATTTATATATCCTGTTTTAATAATATCTTTAGGAATACTATTAGGTTCTACTCCCTCTTTTCCTTCTTTTTCAAAAAATTCTATTATCCTATTTACTGTTTCTG
Organism: uncultured Muribaculaceae bacterium; assembly: GCA_964523265.1. Classification (GTDB taxonomy): domain Bacteria; phylum Bacillota_I; class Bacilli_A; order RF39; family UBA660; genus Aphodocola. Next base: position 5,514 of record CAZFXQ010000065.1, read on the forward strand.
AATCTTTTTTGTATTTGTTTTGTATAAATACTCCTTTTATACCAAAAATTATAATAATTAAACAAAATGCAATTAAAAATATTTCTGTAAATTGATACACAATAAAACCTCCTCATTTTCAATGATAATACAATTATAACATTTATAAATAAAAAAATAAAAAAATATTGCTATTTTAAAAAAAATATATATAATAATTTCAATATACAAAAAGGAAGTGAAAGGTTTGGAAAACATTTATTTCAAAGGTCTAGATAAGGCCTTAAATGATGGATGTCACATTAAAGTATTTATATGTTCATTTGGATATCCAGTTGTTAGAGTTGAAAGAAAAAATAATGAAACTAAAAAGGACGAATTAATTGCATATGCAGAAAATGAAAATGTTATTTCAGCATTAAATACTGCATCTTGTAATATTATTAATGAATTAGCAAACACATTAAAATCTAACTTACAAGATAAAATTCAGTGTGAAAACACACTCATAGATAAAGTTATACGTGAAGGTTATACACTACACTTCTTTAAACTATCAAATGGACAAATTTTATCTACAATATGTGATGGTGGAGCGGGTAATTATATTCCAATAAAAAGTGTAATTACAAATAATATTAAAACAGGATTTAAAACTTTAAATGCTACATTAAAAAATTTTAATCTTGATAATGGATTTGATTTTATTGATTTCGCTGGAGAACAAACTGAACCTGTTAAAAAATTTCAAATTAATTTATTAAAAAATAAAAATAATAATTAAAAAAACGAACCAACAAGTTCGCTTTTTTTTACAAATGGTGCCCGAGGCCGGACTTGA
>CAZFXQ010000066.1:0-6166 GCA_964523265.1 uncultured Muribaculaceae bacterium
TTGATTTTAGTAAATTAAAAAAAGAAGATGGAGATTTAGAAGAATTAACCTTCTCTTTTGATAATACTTTATATTATGATTATAATAATCAAGTTCCTTGTTATATTACATATACAAACGAAAAAACTCATAAAATAATTATTGATAATTTAAAAAAATCAGCAATGTATGGAGGATTTTATAAAAAATTAGGAACAGGACCAAGATATTGTCCATCAATAGAAGATAAAATAGTAAGATTTCATGATAAACCTCGTCATCAATTGTTTTTAGAACCAGAAAGTTTAAGTTATGATGATATTTATTTACAAGGTTTTTCTACTTCAATGCCATACGATATTCAAGAAAAAATGGTACATTCTTTGGTTGGATTAGAAAATGCAAAAATTCTTAAATATGCATATGCTATAGAGTATGATGCAATAGACCCGCTACAACTTAAACCAACTCTTGAGACAAAAATAGTAGAAAATTTGTTTACTGCAGGCCAAATAAATGGTACATCTGGTTATGAAGAAGCAGCATGTCAAGGTCTTGTGGCTGGTATTAACGCAGCATTAAAAATTGATAATAAAAACCCATTGGTATTATCAAGAAGTGATGCTTATATTGGTGTTTTAATAGATGATTTAGTAACAAGAGGAACAATAGAACCGTATAGATTATTAACATCAAGAGCAGAATTTAGATTGCTTTTAAGAAGTGATAATGCCGATTTAAGATTGAGCAAAAAAGGATATGATATTGGACTTTTATCAAAAAAAAGATATGAAAAATTACTAAAAAAAGAACAAGAAATAAAGGATATAAAAGAAGAGTTAAAAAAGATAACATTTAAAGAAGAAAAATGTAATTTATATGACTATTTAAAAAGACCCGAAATAAAAATAGAAGATTATGAAAATAAATTTAATAAAAAGTATTCTAAAGAATCAATGCACCAAGCTGAAATAAATATTAAGTACGAAGGTTATATAAAAAAACAACAACAAGAAGCAGACAAAATGAAAAGACTAGGAAAAAAGAAAATACCTGCGGATTTAAATTATGATAAAGTAGAAAATTTAGCAACAGAAGCTAAAGAAAAACTAAAGATAGTAAGACCAACAACAATTGATCAAGCAACACGTATATCTGGTGTTAATCCTGCTGATATTTCAATACTTATGGTATATTTAAAGAGGTTTTATAATGAGTGAAGATTTGTTTATTCAAGAATTAAAAAAGATAAATATAGAAATTACTAATAAAACTTTGGAGTTATTAAACAAATATTATGAATTATTAATTGAATATAACAAGCATATGAATTTGACAGGAATAACAGAAAAGAAAGAAGTGTATTTAAAACATTTTTATGATAGTTTAACAATTGCTAAAGTTGTAAATTTAAGTAATCAAAGAATACTAGATATCGGAACAGGTGCTGGTTTTCCTGGTATGGTTTTAAAAATAGTTTTTAAAGATCTGGATATTACTTTAGTAGATTCATTAAATAAAAGAATAAAGTTTTTAGAAGTAGTAAAAAAAGAATTAAATTTAGATAAATTACATTTATATCATGCAAGGGCTGAAGAATTTATTTTAAATAACAGAGAAAAATATGATATTGTAACATCAAGAGCAGTTGCTAAATTAAACATTTTAATTGAATATAGTATTCCTTATTTAAAGAAAGAAGGATTATTTATTGCTATGAAATCAATGGTAGAAAATGAATTAAAAGATTCTAGTTTTGCCTTAAAAACGCTTGGTAGTGTGTTAATAAAAACTATTGAATTTAAATTACCAGTAGAGGATAGTTTAAGAACTTTAATAGTTATTCAAAAAAAAGAAAAAAATAGTGTTAAATATCCAAGAAAATTTAATGAAATAAAAAGAAAGCCATTGTAATAACGGCTTTTTTATTGTATGATAATAGTATATTAGGGGTGATATATATGTATAATAATGATGATAATTATGATGGACCAATATTTCAAAAGCAAAAAGAAGAACCAAAAAATTTTTTTTCACAAGATCAATTTATAACAACAGAAAATAATTATCTATCAAATACTACTAATTATTCGTTTAATAGTGGCGTAAGTAATATGGATATTCCACCAGAATTAGATGAAATAAAAAATTTATCAGATGCAAATAATGTAAGCGGACCAACATTATCTGCTCTTGATCCAATGAATATTTTACCAACAGAACCACAAATATCACAAAATAAATTAGATATGTATGATAATGGAATAATAACAAATGATAATGAATATAATATTAATAATGAGGATTTCACAAGCAAACAAAAAACAACTAATCCAGATGATGAAAAAGATAATAATTTTTTAAATACAGATTATAATGATGTTCAAACGAATAGTTATATTAAACAGGAACCAAAAGAATCAGTGGAAGAAGAAAACACAATATCAAGTCCTTTAGAAGAAAATAATATTTTTAATCCTAATACTTCGTATAATATGGATATAAATAATTTACCAGATCTTGAAAGTTCAAATAATGTAAGTGCTAATGAAAAAGCTAATTATGATTATGGTTATAATTATGACATAAATAATACGCCAGATAAAATTCTTAGTTTAGATGAATATATAAATAATAAAACAAATGAAGATGATGAGAATCAAAAAGAACAAGAAGATTATAATCTTGGTATAAATAGTATTCCTGATTTAAGTAGTTTTATGATTCCTGAAAATGAAACAAAAGAGTTATCTGAAGAAAAAGAAAAAAACGAAGAAGAATATAAAGTTATTCAAGATGTAAATCTTAATAAACCCAAAATAGAAGAAATTGATGATATAGAAGATTTAAATAACATCTATAATGAAGATACATTAGAAATAATGGATGAAGATTCGCAAGATGAAAAAAAACAAGTTGTTGATGACATTAAGAGCCATATTAATAGCTTAAAAAATGAGGGTCATGATATAGAACTTGAAGAATTTGATTTTGAGGATACATATCAATTAGTAATAAAAATAAAAAAGGAAGAGGAACTAGAAAATGAAGATAGGACTAGCTAATGATCATAGAGGTTTTAAAAGAAAAGAAGAACTAAAAAAATTATTAGATGAATATGAATTAATAGATTATGGTTGTTATTCATCTGATATGGTTGATTATCCAAAATATGCTTTTAAACTATCAACAGCTGTAGTAAAAAAAGAAATTGATTTGGGTATAATAATGTGTGGTACGGGAATTGGTGTTTCAATAGCATGTAATAAAGTAAAAGGAATAAGATGTGCAAAAATTGATAATGAACACCAAGCGAAAAGTGCAAAAGAGCATAATAATGCAAATATACTGGCTTTTTCAGCAGAAGCTTATGATGCCGCTGAAATAAAAAAGATGATAGAAATTTTTATAAATTCAAAATTTAATGATAACGAAAGATATCAAAATAGAATAAAACAGGTGGAATTATATGAAGAAACAAATGAATATTAAAATATTCATTTTTTAAGTTAATACAGGAGATAACTATGAAAAAAGTATTATTATTCACATTTATAATAATTATTATTCCAATTATATTAGTAAAAAATAAATATTTAAAAAAATCAAAATATAATTATGGTATATATAGTAACAAAACTATTAGTGTACAGAATACAAAAACAGGTGAAATAAAAAAAGTTTTATTGGAAGAATATGTTAAAGGAGTTGTAGCAGGAGAAATGCCTGCTTCATTTCATATTGAAGCATTAAAGGCTCAAGCGGTTGCTTCAAGAACATATGCATTAAAAAAAGCACAAGATTCAAAGTTAGACTTTGACGTCACAAATGATACTAATTATCAAGTATATTTATCAAGTGAAGAAATAAAGGAAAAATTTGGTGATAATTATAATGAATATATTAAGAAAATTAATGAAGCAGTTAATACTACAAAAGGAGAAGTTATTTTATATAATAATAATTTAATTGATGCAATGTTTTTTTCAACAAGTAATGGATATACTGAAAATAGTGAAGATGTTTTTTCTAGTAATTTACCATATTTAAGTAGTGTTGAATCCAAATGGGATAAAGAAGAATCACCTGTTTTTTCAAGTGTTAATGAATTTAGCAAAGCAGAATTTTTAATGAATTTGGGACTAAATACAACTGAGAATATAGATGTAGGAAACATTGAAAGAACAAAAACAGGAAGAGTAAAAAATATAACAATAAACAACAAAAAATATAAATCAAGTGATATAAGAAGTATTTTTAATTTAAGATCAACAAGTTTTGAGATAAAAGTAAATAATAATACTGTTGTTTTTGAAGTAAAAGGTTTTGGTCATGGTGTTGGACTTAGTCAATATGGAGCGAATGGAATGGCAAAAAATGGATATGATTATGAAAAAATACTTACATATTATTATCAAGATTGTGAAATAAAAAAAATAAATTAATGTATAAAATCTCTTGTTTTGTAAATTAATAAAATGAGAGGTGAAATAAATGAAAAAATTAAAATTAAAACCATATGTAAAAAAAACAATTATAGTAATGTCAGTAGTTCTATGCATGATAATTACATATTCATTATTTAGCATTAAGACTCAAGAGGTATCAGGTGATTATACATTTGTAAATGATAATATTTTTGATAAGTATTATCCTGTTATTAAAGAGGAAGAAAAAATATTTTTTCCATATTTATCACAAAATGTAAAAATTTATAAAAATTTTTATGATAAGGATTCAAGTAAAGATGAGCAGGAAAATGGAATTATATATCATGAAGGAACATATATGCAAAACTCTGGAGTATCATTTACTTCTGATGAACAATTTGACATACAAGCAATTATATCAGGAACTGTAACAAATGTGAGTGATGATTCTTTATTAGGAAAAAGTATAGAAATCAGAAGCTCAAATGAAATAATAGTTATGTATCAATCACTATCAACAATTAATGTAAAAGTTGGTGATTTAATTACACAAGGTCAAATAATAGGTAAAAGTGGTAGTTGTAAATTATATAGTGATATTGAAAATATAATTCATATTGAAATATATAAAAATGGTATGGTTATTAATCCGCAGAAGTATTTTAATAAATCACTAAAAGAGTTAATGGATGAATAAATCTAATGAAAAGTAAGGATATAGGAATTGATCTTGGAACATCAAATATATTAATATATGTCAAGGGTGAAGGTGTGGTATTAAGTGAACCAAGTGTTGTCGCATTAGATAAAAATACAAAAAAAGTAATAGCAATTGGCAGGGAGGCATATAAAATGCTTGGTAGAACGCCAGGAAGTGTGGTGGTAAACAAACCATTAAAAGATGGAGTTATAGCAAATTTTGATGAAACAGAAATAATGCTTGAATATTTTATAAAAAAAATAAGATGTAAAACAATTTTTACAAAGCCGAGAATTTTAATATGTTGTCCATCAAATATAACACAAGTAGAAAAAAATGCAATTAAAGAGGTAGCAGAAAGAACTGGTGCAAAAAGTGTGTATGTGGAAGAAGAACCAAAGGTAGCAGCTGTTGGTGCAGGCCTTGAAATAAATATTCCAAGTGGAAATATGGTTATTGATATTGGTGGCGGAACGACTGATATTGCAGTTATGTCATTGGGTGATGTTGTCTACAGTGAATCAATAAAAATAGCGGGTAACACATTTGATAATGATATAATAGATTATATAAAGAATAAACACAAATTGTTAATTGGTGATGTAACAGCAGAGCAAATTAAAATAAACATAGGCACGCTTGAAGAAAAACCAAAAGAAAAATCAATAAAAATAAGAGGAAGAGATATAATTACTGGATTACCAAAAACAATTGAAATAACATCATTAGAAATAAAGGAATCTTTAAAAAATAGTATAAATGTAATTATTCATAAGGTAAAAAATGTTTTAGAGAAAATAGAACCAGAATTATCTGCAGACATAATAGAAAAAGGAATAATTATAACAGGTGGTGGGGCACTAATAAAAGGATTAGATAAGTGTATAGAAAAGGAAATAAAAGTACCTGTAAGGATAGCAACTAAACCATTAACTTGCGTTGTTGAAGGAACTGGTATAATACTAGAACTCACCTCGATTAAAGTTGTGTTTAGCTCCGGAATCCATGCAAAATTTATTTCAAAGGAAAGAAAAATACCACAAGTCTGGAGAGCACA
>CAZFXQ010000067.1:0-6145 GCA_964523265.1 uncultured Muribaculaceae bacterium
TTTTAAAAGTCCATGCTCTAACTTCTTTTTCACCTGCTGTAAAATAAGTTCTAAGACCTAATAAATCATATGATGTGTGTATTAATTTATTTAATCCGCTTTCATTTATTCCAAGTTCATTTAAAAATAAGTTTCTTTCTTCATCAGATAAATCTGTTAATTCTTCTTCTACTTTCGCACATAACACTATTACTTTAGAATTATATTTTTTTGCATACTCTCTTATTTCTTTAACATAATTATTATCTTCATTAATATTATTTTCTTTTACATTTGCAACATAAATAATAGGTTTTAATGTAAGTAAATTAAACGCTTTTAAAATCTTAAGTTCGTCTTTATCAAATGATATATTTCTAAGCGGAATATTATTTTCTAGTGACTCTTTTATTCTTTTTAATAATTCGACTTCTTTTATAGCCTCTTTATCCTTTGAAGTAAGCGCCTTCTTTTCTATTTTTCCTAATCTATTTTCCACCACTTCTAAATCACAAAATATAAATTCAACATCAATTATCTCAATGTCCCTTATTGGATTGGGCAATCCTTCTACATGGGTAATATTAGCATCATCAAAACACCTTACAACTTCAACTATAGCATCAACTTCTTTTATATGAGATAAAAACTTATTACCTAATCCTTCACCTTTTGATGCACCTTTAACTAAACCTGCTATATCAGTAAATTCAAATGTTGTTGCAACCAAACTTTTTGGTTTATATAAATCATTTAAAAAATCCAATCTTTTATCAGGTACTACAACCATACCAACATTTGGTTCAATTGTCGCAAATGGATAGTTAGCTGCTAAAATTTTTTGTTTTGTAATTGCATTAAATAGTGTTGACTTACCTACATTTGGTAATCCAACTATACCTGCTTTAAGTGGCATATAATCACTTCCTTTAATACATTATAACATAAAAAGCAATAAAATTATTTATTGCTTTAAAACGAAAGCTTCATTTTGTCTTCTTTATTCTTTTCATTATCATCATACTTTGAATATGAGTTTAATTCCTCGCAAATATTACTATTTTGCTTTATTAATTGTTCAGATTTAACTTTTGTAATATCTACAGTAAATGGTATTAGAGTATAATTATTTCCTCTTTTAACATTATTAATATAATATTTAGCATCCAAATCATTTAATGAGTATACAATTCTAAAATCATCATTAAAACACTCTTCAAAATTATTCTCATTTGCAAACACCAATAAATCATTCATATAAAGTAACGAATTATAATCATCAAAAACAAAATTAGTAATCTTTAACTCTGTTAATACTTTACTTATTGGTATATAAAGATTTTCCTTGTGATTAACGTCTATTTTTGAATCACTTTCGTATTTTCTTTCAAATACCACATTTTGTCTTTTGTCTATGCATACTGGTACAAAAACACCTACTGGTATAATTCTGTTTGTGTCTTCACCATATGACATTATAAACGAAGTTTTCATAATTTCACGAATTAATAAATTATTATCATTTTTTTTAAAATCAAGTAGAACATCATTATAACTTATATTATTTTTTTGTATATCTGTATTTAATTTGTTATAATCTACTAAGTTCATATTTAAATCTTTTATTTCTTTTTTCATTACCTTCACCCCATTAAGTGTTTTATATACTACCAATTTTGATTTACTTTGTCAAGAATCTACATCATTTTATTATTAAAATATAAAAAATATTGGTATAAACCAATATTTTTAATTATTATTTTTAATTTTATGTGAAATAATTATAGATGATAATAAGGATAATACTAGTATTGTTATAATCACAAAAATAGAATCTACTGTTTTTGGATTAGCCTCCTCCTTTACAAATCTAATTTGATAATAAGTAAATCCATATCCTTCTTCTGCCACTTCTTTTTTCTCAAGAATCATTTTATATCCATCTACTTTTACATTTTTATTTATATAGTTAAATACAGCTGTAGCATCTTCATCATCCGCTGTTAAAAATATTAATGCTTTATCATATGATTTTACATTTCTTAATTCTACTTTGTTTCCAGCTAAGTGTGTAACACTTAAAAGGGATGATTCTTCATCATTTTCCTCGCTAAAAACCAAAATTAAAGTTCCATCACCTGATATTCCTCCACCTGCTAATTCACTTATTTTAACTGTTCCATTGTTTATTATTTCTTCACCATCGTAACCAAGTACTGATAAAGTTGTGTCTTCACCAATAGTTAAATTTTCATTATTGGCTGTATCTTCTCCAATGAAGAAAACATAACCATCATAATAAACATTAGCATATACTCCATCTTCACTACTTCTATCGTTTGCATAATCAACAGCTTTACCTATAAAATCACTTAAAAACAAGTGAATTTCTATATATCCTTCTGTATTTGGATCAAAATTATAATTTTCATCCTCAATATTAAATGGTAGATCAATTTTACTATCACTAATTACAACAAGTGCATTTACTATTTCGTTTTTATCAACAGTTATTTCATCAATCTGATTAGTAATTTTAATGGTTTCTCCATTATCCTCTGTTACAGAGTATTCTAAGCAACCATCTCCTATGTAATTACAAACATAATTTTCTTCAGCATTATATTTTATTTTATCTCCTACTTCAAAAGTTTGATACGTTACTGTTGTTGCATTAGCACTTATTACTCCAATAAACATCAAACTTACAACCAAAACCACAAATGATAATATTTTCTTTGTCACTTTTTTCCTCCTTTACACCAACACAAAATTATCATTGACAAATTGTTAACAATGTGCCTACTATACTATTTAAAATTATCACATTTATCTTTTTTTGTCAATCTTTTTTAATTATGTTATAATTTTTGTTGGTGATTGTTGTGAAAAAGAAAGCGTTATCATTATTTTTTAATTTTTCAATTATTATTTTGGAAATAATAGGTATCATTGTAGGATTTAAAAAAAATGGAAGACTAGGATTAGAATACTATACCGTTCAAAGCAATATTTTAGCTTTAATAAGCTCAATGCTATACTTAATATTCATTTTAACAAAAAAAGGAATACCAAGATTATTACAACTATTTAAATACACTTCAACAGTATGTGTAACACTAACATTTTGCGTTGTAGTTTTGGTTTTAGCTCCTATGTATAATTTTAATTATGGTTATATGCTATTTTATAATTCTTTAATATTTCAACATTTTTTATGTCCAATACTTACAGTAATAACTTTTATATTCTTTGATGAGGTGGGAATTTTAGGCAATAAAGATGGTATAAAATCAATGAGTATAACTTTCATTTATGCTGTAATATTTACTTTATTAAATGTATTTGACAAAATAAAAGGTCCATATCCATTTTTAATGGTTAAAGACCAATCTATTTTATCTTCTATTATGTGGTATACTTTAATATTTATAATGACATATTTAATTACATTAGTACTTAGAAAAGCAAAAAAGAGAACTTTTTAGTTTCCTTTTATTATGCTACATCATCTTTTTGATTTCTTCTTCTTTCATCAAATATTGATAATCTTTTACCTTTTTTCTTTGTTGGATCATCAAGTTCTTCATTTTCAAGAGTTTGTTGTTTATTTTCACCTTCTGGTGATTGATCAACTTCTTTTTCCTCGTTATTTTCATTGTATGAATATCCAACCGCCTCATCAATTTTTTGTAATTTATACTTACCATTAACATCTTTTGATACAACATTAATTTGATCTTTTGTTGGATCTTCCGGTACAGATAATATTACAACATTTTCTGATGGTGAAAAGAACACATTTTTACCAGTTGCATTATTATATGCCTTAATAACACCTATTGGATAATTCTTATTTGCAATATAATCTTCTTTCATCGCATCTGCTCTTTTTTTATCCCCATCTGCTAAAACTAGAAGCATAGTATCATAAACAGCTTCAAGCATTTGTATCTGTTCATCTGTTAAAGTTTTTTTCAAACTATCATTTTCTTCTATCTCTAAAACATTATATGTTTTAACCTCTATTTTTTCGGGTTCAATATTTTGTTTAAATACATCCATTGAATTTACAAAACCATCTATATTAAGTAATCCATCATTATCTTTATTTTCTTCAAATAAAGTTTTTGCATCCTTACCAGATAAGTTTTCAACTAATTTTATTTCAGTACTTGGTGAAGGATAATGAATTAATATAAATTTTCTTCCATCTTTTGTAATATCAGTTATATTATCAAGAGTTATTTTGTTTTCAGGCGTTTCTTCCACTTTTTTAATACCTAATCTTTGTTCAATATCTTCCCTTGTCATAACTTTGTTAAATTCTTCAACAAGTTCTTCTAACTTCATATCCTTATCAACATAAAATTTATAAAAATTATATATTTCATCTTCAGAAATTAATAAATCATTATTAGCTAATTCTAATATTTTGTTTTTTATTAAAGCTTCTACTTCATCTTTAGAATGCACAACATCCATAGTTTGTTCATTTTGCATAAAATCACCTCTATTAGTATTTTAATCATTTTTTTAAGTATTATCAATAAACATCATAATATTATGTAAAATACTATGTAAAAAAAAGTTATCCACAGGATAACCTTTTTATTCTAATGTTGCATTTATTGTTTTATAGCACCAACTACCATCACGTGAATAACCTTCTGGACAAGTATCAATCGTTACTTCAGTATGTATACAAGCTTCAGATGTTTGAGATGGATCAGCCCAACCGGCAGGACGTGCTGCATATCCAGTTTGACATACAGAATCAAGATCTTTTCTAGCCTGATAACATGTACCGTTTACATAATAATATCCGCTTGCAGTACAAGCTTGTGGATCGTTAGAAAGAGAATTATTATCAATTGAATAACAATAACCATTTATCTGATGACCAATATTACATCTTTTTACAACCGGAATAGATATATAACATAATCCTCTACTTTCTGATTTGCTAAGCCCTGCAGGACAACTTTCTGTAACATGAACTTTGGTTTCACATGTTGTACCACTTAAAGTATATCCTTCCGGACATTTATATGATTTTTGTTTTTCAGTTTTCTTTGTAGTAGATGTTGTTTTACTTTCTTGTTTTTTTGTACTTGTGGTTTCTTCTTTTTCCCATTTTGCCTTTAATTCTATATCTTCACAAGAAAGTAATGCTTTATCAAGTATTGGTGTATCATTTTTATCTATCCATGATACAAATTTATAACCTTCCTTTGTTGGTTGTGATGGTAATGCTAATTCTTTCCCACATTCTATAATTAAATCATCTACTTTAGATCCACCGTCTGAATCAAATTTAATAGTAAATGTTTTAACATCTTCACCAATCCATTTAGCTTTAAGTGTTGTATCTTTATCATACTTTGTATACTTAGATACTTTTTCGTTTCCATTATACCAACCAGTAAATTTATATCCTTCTTTTGTTACTGTTGGAAGCTTAATAGTTTCACCTTTTTTTATTTTTTGCGCTTCAATTTTTTTAGCTCCATTTGAATCAAATGATATTGTTATATACTTATTCTTACCCATAAATATAACTAGTAATATTGCTGCTATAACAATTACTGCAGCAACTGCGCTGATAATAATTATCTTTTTCTTTTTACTCAAAATATCACTCCTTACTTTAAAGTTATTATCAATTTAATTATACTACATATTTTAATAATTTACTACAAAAAAACAACCAAGTATTTTTACTTGATTGTTTAAATTAATTATTATTTATCAATCTTAGTAACTGTACCAGCACCTACAGTTCTACCACCTTCACGGATAGAGAACTTAGTACCGTTTTCAATAGCAATTGGAGCTATTAATTCAACAGTCATACTAACATTGTCACCTGGCATTACCATATCAGTTCCTTCTGGTAATGTAACAACACCTGTTACATCAGTAGTTCTGAAATAGAATTGAGGTCTGTAGTTTGAGAAGAATGGAGTATGTCTTCCACCTTCTTCTTTGCTTAATACATAAACTTGAGCTTCAAATTTAGTATGTGGAGTAACAGTTCCTGGTTTAGCTAAAACTTGTCCTCTTTGTACTTCTTCACGAGAAATACCACGAAGTAATACACCAGCGTTATCTCCTGCTTCAGCAAAGTCTAATTGTTTACGGAACATTTCAATTCCTGTAACAA
>CAZFXQ010000068.1:0-6056 GCA_964523265.1 uncultured Muribaculaceae bacterium
GATATTGAAAAAGGTAATTTGTATAGACAGATTGAAAACTTATTATCAAAAATAAAAGAAAAAGTAGAAGAAATAATTGAATTAAATAAAAAAGATGAAGAAAATAATAGTTATATAAATGAATTACTATCATCAGATGAATATTGTATTGGAAAAAGAAAAAGCTTTGAGGATAAAATAGATATAGATATTTTAAATTTGATATATAATAAAGAGTATTCTATTCATGGAATACTTCAAAAATATCCTAATTATTCATATGAAGAAATTCAAGAATCGCTTGGTAGAATAGGTGAGAAGTTTACAATTGAATCACAAGATATAGTTTTTCCTAAAAAATTTAAAGTGCAAAAAATTGTACCCGAAACAAAAAAGAAATTATCTTTAAAATCAGTACCTATGAGTAGTTTAGATATAATGTTTATCTCTGACTTACATGTTGATGGAGAAAATACAGATATGGTACTTAGGAGATTAAGTAAAGTTTATGATTACTGCACAAATAAGGGTATAAATACAGTGATAAATTTAGGTGATTTTCTTGAAGGATCAAATAATGTACCATCATATGAACAATATAAAAAAGAGGCATCAATACTTGATAAAATAATTAATGATATGCCTTTGTCACCAACAATTAATCATTTCATACTAGGTGGAAATCACGAAGATAAAATTTTATGTTATGGATTAGATCCTTTAAAATACATTTCGTCGAGAAGGGATGATATAATTAACTTCGGGTATTATGATGCTTTGCTTGAATTATCATATAAGGATGCATACGATTATATATTACTTCATCATAAAGGTATTCCAACTGAAAATCGAAATTATACAGATGACGAGAAAATTTTAAAAATGTTTTCGTCATCAATAAGAGAAAATGAAACAAAAGGAAATTCTTGTTTTCAATTATTTGGCCATCTACATAGAGCAAGAATTGATACTCAAAAAGAGTATGCGATAGTGCCATCACTTACAAAGAGTAATGAGTATGAAGCGGGTGCACTACACGCAAAAATATATTTTGATGTGTGTGGAAATGTAAATAATATTTTATTTATTCATCTTTCATATAATAATGGTCTTAAAAAAAGTGCAGAAATATCATACAAAAAACAAAAAAAATATAAATAAGCAGATTTTTTCTGCTTTTTTTAATTGTACTTTTATTATATTTTTGATATAATTACATTGATAATAGGGTTGGTGAATTAACATGAAAGAAAAAAATGGCCAGGCTTTAGTGGAATTTGTTTTAATATTACCAATTTTTTTAATAATATTATTTACAATTGTTGATATATCAAGAGTTATTATGCTTAAGAATAATTTAGAAAGCTTAAGTAATGATGCTGTATCATATTATGAAAATAATAAAACTAATGAGGAAATAAAAAGTTTGATTAATAGTGGTGAGACAAAAGATGTTAATATTGATATAGAATTAGTAGGTGATTATGTGACAATTAATTTGAATAAAAAAATATCACCTATAACACCAGGTCTTAGCTATTTAGTACAGGATTTATTTAGCGTTAAAACAAAAAGGACATTTATTAAAGATGAATTAAGTATTAATGAAGATATAACTAGTAGTATTAATAGTAATGAGGATAAAGCAAATGAAGAAGTTATCGAATAATGGACAAAGTTTAGTAATATTTGCTGTTTTTCTTCCGTTTATTATTATGTTACTTGCTTTTATTATTGATTATGGAATGCTTAAAATTAGTAAAAATAGGCTTGATTCAATAAATAAGATGACACTAAAGTATGGAATGAAAAATATAAATAATAATCCTAAAGAGAAGATGGATAATTTGATTAAAACAAATGATAATGATATTACCAGATATGATATAGATATTAATGAAGAAAATAAATCTATAAGATTAACGCTTAATAAAAAGATTAATTCTTTTTCTTATAAAATTATAAAAAAAGAAGAATATGACTTAAAAAGTGTATATGAAGGATATATAAAAGATAATAAAATAATTATTGAAAGGGGTAATTAAATTGAGCAAAGCAGCAAAAATAATTACGGTTTTTTCTTGTAAAGGTGGTGTTGGTAAGACAACAACTACACTTAATTTAGCAGGAATATATAGTAAGATGGATAAAAAAGTACTAGTAATAGATTTAGATTTAAATTCAGGTGGTATTGCAGTTAGTTTAAATGTTGATATTAAAAAAACAATATTTAATGCTTATGAAGATATGACTAATAATAAGTTTAATAGTATTGATGAATATACTTGTAAATACAACGAAAACATAAGTGTTTTAGCATCTGTTAAAGATCCAAGAAATGCTATTAAAATTGATTCAAAGTATATTGGTTTAATTATAACATCTGCAATATATAAGTATGATGTAATATTAATTGATACATCACATAATTTGAGTCCAGTATCACTTACTGCACTTGATAAAAGTGATAATATTTTGTTTTTAGTTACAAATGATCCCGTTGATTTAAAAAATGCAAGAAGCATGATTGCAATATTTGAAGATACTGAAAAGGATAATTATAAATTAGTGTATAATTCATCAAAGGATACGGGTAAAGATTATTTTTCTTTGTTTGATATAAAAAGTATTATAAAACATAATATTGATTATACAATTGATAATACTTTTTATATAAGAGATATAGATAAATATGTAATTGATGGAGAAATATTAACATTAAATAAGAAAATAAGAACAACAAAGAAAAGTGATATTATAAGATTAGAAAAACTAGCTAGTGATTTAATTTTAGATGATAAGAAGGGAAAGTAATTATGGCTAAGCAAAACTTACTTGATGCTTTTGAAATAAAAGAAGTAAAACCAACTATAAAAATGATTAAAGATTATGATGTTTTTTAAAGATAAAGAATTATTAGATAATTTAAGAAACACTATAATTTCTAATTTAATAGATGATAAAGTACCAGATGATAAATTACTTAATGAGTATATTAATGAAGAAATAGATAAAGCGTTATTAGGATATGATCTAACTAATTTACAAAGAAGTCATATATTTAATCTAATCGATAACGAAATAAATGGTTATGGACCAATTACTGAATTATTAGAAGATAAAAATATAACAGAAATAATGGTTAATGGTAAAGATGAAGTATATGTCGAAATAGACGGACAAATATCAAAGGATGATTCAGTATCATTTATTAATGATGAACACATTATAAGAACAATTCAAAGAATAGTTCAACCATTAGGTAGGACAATAGATACAGCAAATCCTATGGTTGATGCAAGATTAGAAGATGGTTCAAGACTTAATGCTGTAATACCACCTCTTTCTTTAAAAGGTCCAGTACTTACTATTAGAAAATTTAAGAATGATATGCGTACAATAGAAGACTTTTTAAGAACAGGTGCATTAACTCCATATATGGCAAGATTTTTAGAAGCCTCAGTAAAAGCTAAATTAAATATTATTATATGTGGTGGAACAGGTAGTGGTAAAACAACCTTATTAAATGCATTATCTAGTTTTATTGGTGATGATGAAAGAATTATAACAATAGAAGATGCAGCAGAGTTAAAGTTAGGTCAATCACATGTTATAGGGCTAGAGACAAGGTTAGTAAATTATGAAGGTACAGGTGAGGTTACTATCCGTGATTTAGTAATTAACTCATTACGTATGAGACCTGATAGAATAATAGTAGGAGAAGTTCGTGGTAAAGAGGCATTTGATATGCTTCAAGCAATGAATACAGGTCATGATGGATCACTTACGACAATGCATGCAAATAGTCCAATAGATGCATTAAACAGACTAGAAACACTTGTTTTAATGAGTGTTGATATTCCGATCAAAGCAATACGTGAATACATTGAAAATGCGATTGATTTAGTAATAAATGTATCTAGACTTTCAGATGGAAGAAGAAAGGTAACTAGTATTTGTGAAGTAGAGGGGTTTAAGGGTGATGTTATAGAATTAAAAGAAATATTCTCATTTAAACAAAAAGGATTAACTAACGCAGGAGAAGTAGATGGAGCATTTGATCTTAAAAAATATGTTCCAAAAGTATATAGTAAAATAAAAAGTAAAGGTATTGATGATATTGATGACATATTTACTTTTAAAAAATAGAAGGTGATTATTTTGAATGTTTTAATAGCACAATTAATAATTGTTATTATATTAGCATTTATAATTATTTATTTATATAAGTATAACAGGAGTTTAAAACTTGAAAAAAGAATTTCAAAATATAGTTTTGATTCTGTTAAAGACAATAGTATTTCATTTTTAGATTTACTTTTTAACTCATATCAAAGAATGCTTGTAAAATTATCTAAAGTATTTAAAAAATCTGAAATTTTAAAAAAGTATTCATCAAGATATGAGAAGTATATTACATATGAGGAAAACAAAACAACAATTAGTATGGATTATATAAGTAATAAATTTTTAATTGGAATTTTGTTTTTTATGATAATTCTTTTGGCAAGAGTCATAATGGGTAAAATGCCATCATTTTATGAATGTGTTTTAGCATTTACATTTGGATTTTTCATAATAGATATTTATTTCATATTTTATGATAAAATAAAGAAAAAAAGGATAGAACAAGATTTACTTAATGCAATTATTATAATGAATAATGCTTTTAGATCAGGAAGAAGTGTAATGCAGGCAATTGAAATAGTGTCTACAGAACTTAAAGGACCTATTAAAGAGGAATTTAAAAAAATGTTTTTGGAAATAAATTATGGTTTATCACTTGATGTTGTATTTGAAAGATTTTCAAAAAGAGTAGAATCAAGCGAGGTTAGTTATATTACATCATCGCTTAGTATTTTAAATAAAACAGGTGGTAATATAATAAACGTTTTTGCTTCTATTGAAAAAATGTTGTTTGATAAAAGAAAATTAAAAGAAGAAATGAAATCATTGACATCAAGTTCAAATATGATTAGTAAATTCTTACTTATTTTACCATTCATATTCGTTGTTTTAATATCGTTTTTATCTCCAGGATATTTTATGCCACTTATTTCGACATCACTTGGTAGAATATTATTGAGTTTAATTATTGTACTGTACATAATCTATGCAATAATTATTAATAAACTAATGAAGGTGAGGTTTTAACAATGAAAAACAAATCTTTCATATATAGAATATATAGAAAAAAAGATATCAAAAAGATTGATGATAAAATTAATTTATTTGGTGTTTCTAAAAAGATGACAACTGAATATTTTATGAATTTTAGATTATATTCAACTATATTAATATTTTTTATTACTTTTATATTTATTAATAACGGTCCAATAATATCTCCAATAGCTGCAGTTATATGGTATAATTTTGTTAATTATTTTATGCTAGATTTACCTCTTAAAAAAAGAGAAAAAAAATTAGATAATGAAGCATACTATTATTTTGAAGTATTAACGCTTGCGTTAGAGTCAGGTCGTAATTTAGAAAATGCAATCAAAATGGCTTGTAAATATATATCTTCTGAAATATCAGATGAATTTAAAGTTACACTTGAAAATGTTAATTTTGGTAAATCTTTAACTGAAAGTTTATCATTAATGAATTTAAGAATACCAAGTCTTACCATAAATAATATAATACTTAATATGGAGCAGTCTAACCTGTTTGGTAATAGTATAATTGATACTATGCATAATCAATTAGATTTTTTAAGAGATAAACAAATTATGGATATTAAATCGCAAATTAATAAGATTCCTAATAAAATTAGTATTGTTTCAGTATTATTTTTTATTCCACTTATCTTACTTATTATATTAGGACCAGTATTAATAACATTTTTAACACAGAAGTAGTGGGGTGAAAAAATTGAAGTTATATATTAATGAAAAACTATTTTCAATACATAATATATTTTATGTTAAAGATGAATCAGAAAAAGATTTATATGTTATATCAAAAAAGATTTTTTCACTTGGTAGTAAAATTTCAATAACAGATATAAAAGGTAATGTACTTTCTAATATTGATCAGGAACTATTTAGATTTTTATCAACTTATAACATATCAAT
>CAZFXQ010000069.1:0-5819 GCA_964523265.1 uncultured Muribaculaceae bacterium
TAATGGTCTCCAAAACCACTGTTGGGAGTTCGATTCTCTCATCCCCTGCCATTTTAATAAGGAGTGATTTTATGGAAAACCAAGTAGAAATGTATTATAATTTAGGAAGAGCATTATACAAATTTTATGATGGTCAACAATTAACAGAGGAAGAATTAAATTTAATAGCATCTTCATCAAGTGAAGATAAATTAACTGCTTTAAGTTTGAACGCATCAGAAAGACTTAAAATAAGAAAAGATCAAAGTCTTAATAATTTTAGTGACAATACTAAATATCTAATGATTATCAATGCTAATAGTAAAAAAAGATAAGATAATCTTAAAGTTATGATGGTTATTTAGCTGTCGTGTAAAAAAAAGAAAAATCTAACAAATTAAAATTTGGAAACCCGTTTAGTTCCCATTTTAAATTAATACCAAACCCGAACTTTTATAGTTCGAGTTTTAATATACTTAAATTTATGATATAATAACTATCATCTTTAAGTTTAATTATGTCAATTTAAAAACATACTTATATAATAACAAATTCATTATGATATTATTAAAAAGTTAGGATGTTATATATGAAAAATAACGAAATTAAAGATTTCATTGAAAAAATAAAAATTGAATCAACATACAAAAAATTTTTAAAAATTGATATTATTTATCAATTAATAGATATATTTAAATCTAATTATGATAAAGTAAATTATCCAAATAATATTAAAAATCCACTTAAAATAGCATTACAATTTTATAAGGATTTTAATGAACAATATTATAAGATGATTATTGATGGAATTAAAAATGAAAAAATTTTAATTGCAAAAAATAATAGTAAATCATATGTTAATACAAAAAATAATTCTACATATATAAAACCATGTGAAGATGATAGTGATCTTTTTATTATAGTTCACGAATTAGCACATTTTATTGACAGAAATAGTAATCCGCACATTATTCCTAATGAATATTGGTTTCTTTCGGAAACTTTCGCATTTTATATAGAAAAGAAATTAGAAGCATGGTTAAACTTTGAAAAATATAAAGATTTAATTTTAATAAGAAGAAATAATAGGTTATATTATGAAAAAAGAATGTTAATAGCTATTGAAGCAGAATTGTATTATGAAGACTTATATAAGAAAAATGGAATAATCAATGAAAGTGAAATTGATTTTGAAAAAATAAATTTAGTAAAAAACTTTAAAGAACCTAATTTTGTGAATTATTTACTACAATTCCCACTAGCAAATATTATTTCAAGCTATTTAATACAGCAAAATATATGCATAAATGATAGTGAATTTACTAATATGTGTTTAAAAATAGATCTATATGAAACTTTAAGAGAATATGTCAACAAACCAATAAAATTTCATTTATAAAGTCTTTAGGGTACTATGAGTCATCAAAATATGCTGCTTTATTTATCGTTACGGCCTTAATTCTTAGTGGTGTCTTTTGATACATAATAAAAAATATATACAAATAAAGTAATCTATGTTAATACAAACATGAGGGTTAGTATGAGAAAAGATGATGAATTTATTGCCATAATTTCTATTCCTAAAAAAGAATGTAATCCTGACAAAAAATTTCAATTATATTCAAATTATATTATTAGATGGTATGAGACCAAAAATAGCAATATTTGCTACATCATTTTTATATATAATCTTTACACAATCACAGTAACTTTTTTAGTTTTTATTAAGTACTATTCATACTATAGTAGCATTATTGCTTGAAAAGAATGGTATCTTATTTAACTTGCTTTTAGTAATATCAAATGATATAATAGGTAACCAAAGGAGAATAACTATGACATTGGAATTTAAGGAATCAGAAATGAGTTTATATGAAGGAAACACTCCATTAATGGGTTATTTTGAACCTGGTGGAGAATTTATAAATCTTTCATGTATAATTGATACTCCTTGTCATGATGGAGATAACACTCTTTCACCAGCATATGAATTCATTAACTGGGTTAGTTATGTTATTAAAGAAGCAGATTATAAAACATTTGATAATACTAACGATATTAAAAACTTAAATAATGAAATAATAAAACATGGTTATGAAGGTTATTTTGGATATACTTCATCTAGTATGGAAGATTTTAAAAAAGAATTAAATGTAGAAATTGAAAAACAAAAAAAATATTTAATGGAACATGCTAGTACTAAAAATATAAAAACCAGGAGTTTCTTAATTGAAAAATGGGAATATAATATGTTGTTATTTTTTAAAAATGCTTATTCTAAAAATTCTTTTTTTAAAGCAATAAATAGAGAAATAAAGATTGATAATCCTGAAGAAATTTTCAAAAAGTTTGATAACCATAGTCTAATAAATATATATAACGATTATAGATTAGCTTACGCCTTTTATACAAAAAAAACACTGTTAAAAGATCACTTTAAAGATATATGTGTACAATATTTAGGTTATGATTCGTTAGAAAGATTTTCTCCCGATGGCAATATAATTAAACCTCCTTATCGAGAATTATTAGTACCTAAAGGTCCCACTAATTTTCAAAAAACACCTAGAATAATTACCACATCTTCACCCAACCAAAATGAAAGATTTTATAATTACTTATTAATGAATTGGAATATTCATAGACTACCAAGATACATGTTTAATGAAAAAACTGGAATATATGAAAAAGACAAAGATTATTTAAATTATTATTTTAATGATAAAGAAAAAATATACGAGGAAGAAATAAAAAGTATTAAAAAACTAGTACCATTAAAAGAAAGATATAAATATTTTAGATAGAATAAAGTATATAAAAGCCAAAAGAATAAAGCTTCACAATTAGTTTTGAATAAAATTTAAAAAACATAATGATTTAATTACATTATGTTTTTTTTGACTTTTTTATTGCATTTTTTATTAATTTTTTACAAATTTCATTACTTGGACCATCATCATATTTAAATTCTCTTTCTAAATATTCCAAATCCTCTTTATCAGATGGTATCAAGCGTTTTAGCGTACTTATTAGACTTTTATATTTTGTTGTACAGCTCCCTAAAATAATATTTTCTGGTGCATAAAATATAGTTCTAACATCTTCCCAACCTAATCTATCTTCATTATAAGTATAACTACTTAAAAAAATATTTTCACTTTTTATATTTAGTTGTGAAGACAAATACTTTTTTAATTCATTAAAAGTTGGAAATTCACAAATACTCGGTGCTAACTCTTGCATTGATACTCCAAACGCATATGACATAAATATCATCATAATTATATAAACCTCCTTAATCACATTTACTTACTATTATATATATTTTTATAATATAAAGCAATTAAAAGCAATACTTTTTAAAATTATTGATAAGAACTATACAATGAAAAGTATATATGATATAGTATTTAAACATGGGAAAGGAATTTTATTATGATTGATATAATACCATATATAAAAGACATTAAAGAAAGCGATGGAGCCTTTGTTTTTTCTGATAATAGAGTTAAATTGGTTAATTCAAAGGAAAAGATTTTAATATATTATTTAATATACAAGATAAAGGGTATACCGAAGAATGGGAAAAACATAAACAAGAATCATTTAACATATATGTTAAAGAACATAATTTACCTTGGAAGTCTAGAGAAGATATTGATCCTTGTATTAGCAGCGCTTTAAATAATAAAGAAAAAATTTTATTTAATAAATGGGTTGAACAATTTGAATTTGGAATAAGAATAGATATGTATAGCGATTTTTTATTATACATCCTTGGTATAGATAAAATACAAACAATTAAAAGAAAATGTATAGTAACAACACACCCATATCCATACATAAGGTACTATAATTATCTTTTAATGGGATTTGAAATAGATCTTCATAATCCTATGAAATATAATGAAGATACAAAAGAATTTGAACATTATCGACAAGATAGAAATATAATAGCAGCAAGACAAAATGGAAAATATTTAGACGAAATAGAAGATTTAAAAAACAAAGTACCCATCATGGAAAGACATCTATTTTTTAAATAACTCTTTTGGTAATGAACAAATAAAATACTTGTATAAAACAAATATTATAATTATATACTCACAATTCTAGTAAGTTCACACTAGAATTCTTTTATTTATCCCTATTTGTTATAATATTGTAATATTTTAATACAAAGTGCTTGATATTTTAGATACTTTGTATTAAAACGCAATTATGTATGAGGTGTGATAATGGTCATGTCATTAAACTATGAAGAATTAATTCAAATACTTAAAAAGTATCTAGAACAAAAAAACGAAGGGTGTAATTTAGAAATCAAATATAATAATTATCATTATATTGAAAATGTTCCTGATGGATGGGGTTTTTATGACGAATATGATAGATACAAACTTTGTGTTTATGCAACAATCTACAAAAGAATAAAAATATTAAATGATGAATAAATTATTAAAACAGAAAAAACTTATTACGAAGAAGAATTAACAAATATATTATCTGAAATATTAAAAGAAAATAACTATGAACTTACTAGTATATATACTGGCAAAGATGAAATCACTATTCACTTTAAAGAAAAAGTTAAAACACTAGTTAAAAGAGCAAATTAGGCATTAAATAGTTTAAAAAAAGAAAATATTAAGAATTTATAGATTATAAAATTTCTTATATTTTCCTTTTATTATATAATTATTTAATTACTTTCTTGCAGTTATACCATAATATCTTCTTAATAATTTTATTTTTCCATCATATGTATTTTCTTTTATATACCTATCTAATAGTTCATTATCTATACAACTTTTATAATAATCTTTATTATCTTTTTCTGCTTCACTAAAATCATCTAATATGGGAACCTTTTTCAAAAATTCCTCAAATAAATGCTTATTTTTAAAATAATCTATCTCATAAATAAAAGAAAGTTCAGCATCTTTAAAACCAGCATTTAATACATTTTTATAATCTAGTATACTAATAGACATTTCATCATTAAAACCTTGTCCTTTATTAAATATTGTCTTTAAATCCCAGCAATCATACTTATCAACACCTCGAATTATTAAGTATCCTTTCCTTTTTAAACACTTATAAATTTGATTAGGATCAATTATTGTGTGCCTTGCTACAACAACATCATAATAATTATCAGGTACATTCATATTTAAATTATTCATTACTTTAAAAGTAATATTTTTTCTACCACTTTCTTTTAAATTAAAATTTGCAGTATTAATCATTTCTGGTGAAAAATCAGTACCTAGTATTTCATTACATTCAGGAAAATACTTTATTACTTTTTCACCGCCACCAGTTCCTAAATCCAGTATTTTTGATTCTTTAGTAGCTAATTCATTTAATATTTTAAACATATCCCAATTAGTTAATCTTTCAGATTTGATTTCGAACATATCAAAATTCCAATCTTTTCTTTTTTCATAATATTTCAATTCTTCATCTTTCATTTTCATACCTTCTTTCCTTTTATAGTGTGGTATTTAAAAAGAACCTCCTTTCATGAACAGCAAAAACTACCACAATTTTTTCTCTGTAGTGTATTTGTCATTCATGATGAGATTCCAAGGTTCTTATCATTATTAACCTCACTATAACTAGTGTTATGGTAATAAAACGCGAATAACTAATTGATTTATTACATCTTGAGTATAACAAAAACCACTACTTTTTGTCAATTATTAATTTAGCATGTAACACAACCCTATTTATTCCGCTTATCGTACAACTTGATAATGTTAATATGGTATCATCCTTATCAATATTAACATTATATTTATAATTTGATCTTGATTTTAATTTGTTTAAAAACTCAG
>CAZFXQ010000070.1:0-5799 GCA_964523265.1 uncultured Muribaculaceae bacterium
ATTAATATTTTATCACACTTATTATTTTTTTCTAGTATTTTTTTAATATTTTTTGTTTTTTCATTAAGTGTAAATATTATTTTTAAATCTGCATCATAATTAATCAACTCTTTTAAACTAATTATACTATTTACTTTAGGCACATCAATCCTACTACTTTGTTCAGAAGCTTCTTTTACTATTTTGTTCCATCTTTCAAACTTTTTTATATCTTTATTTACACTTATTTTAATAATCGAACGATCTGTTATTAAAGGAATAAATTCACTTACGCCAACTTCTGTTGCTTTTTGGATTAAATAATCAAGTTTTTGTTCCTTAAGAAGAGCAAACGCTAAAATAATATATTTATTATTGCTTATTTTCTTTTCTTTTTTTATAATTTCAAAATCAACCTTTGATGTGATTTCTTTTATTTTACATAAATATATTGTCTTATCAAAAACAACCTTTATTAAATCACCACACTTCATTCTCATAACATTTTTTATATGATGATAATCACTATCATATAGTGTTAAATTTTCATCTTTAGCAAAATACTGTTGCATAACTTCACCCTTAACTAGAACTTAATATATCAAAAATATTTCTTTTTGTAAATAAATAATAAAACATTATGAAAATTTACGTTTTTTTGATATAATATGTATGAAAGAGGGATAAAAATGGATGATTTATTTGATATTGTCGAAGATGAAACACTTAATTTTGAAGACATAGATAATAACTTATCAGAAAAAAAAGAATCAATTGAAACTGATAATGAAAAAACAAAGAAAAAAAGTGTATTAGAAAAATATGGAGAAAACCTAACAAGTAGAATTTATGTCACTAATCCTGCAATAGCAAGAGATGATGAAATTCAAAAAACAATTCTTACCATTTTAACACCAGATAAATCTGCTATATTAGTTGGTAAGGCTGGTATTGGTAAAACCGCTATTGTTGAGGGTATTGCGTATAAAATACAAAATGATGACGTTCCTAACGCAATAAAAGGGTACGATATTATCAAAGTAAATACTTCATCGCTTTTAGGTAAATATGAAGATGAAGACGGTATTGAAGAACTTAGAATAAACATATTACTTAAAGAAGTTGCCAACGCTAAAAACACAATACTATTTATTGATGAAATACATACTTTAGTTATTGAATCAAGAAATAGTGGTATTGACTTCGTTAATGCATTAAAACCTGCTTTATCAAGAGGAGATATTAAGGTAATAGGTGCTACTACTTTTGATGAATATAATCAGTATTTAATACGTGATAAAGCATTTTTAAGACGTTTTGAAAAAATTGATGTTGAAGAACCTACTGCTGAAGTAGCAGTTAAAATAATGATTGGTTCATACCCTAAATTAGAAAAACAAACAGGTGTTAAATTAGCATATTCAAGTTTTGTAATTGAAAATATTATGAAATTTTTAGTTAATATGACAAGTGAATATAAAAGAGTATATGAATTAGGATCTAGATATCCAGATAATTGTTTAGCTCTTTTATCCAAAGCTTTTAGTTATGCAAAATTTGATAATAGTCCTAATGTTACATTTAAACACATATATAAAGCCATTATGAATTGCAAAAGTGTTTATTCAGATGTTGTAAAAAAAGAAGCTGAAAATTTCAAAATTCAATTTAAAGATTTTATAGAAAAAGAAAATGTTGATTTAAATGATTATTAAAAAAATTCCTAACAAGGAATTTTTTATTTGTTTATAGCTTTATTATATAATTTTTCATCAAAACCATCAGTTGTATAATTATCACATTTTAAATAAGCTTCATACTTGTTTTCTTTTGCGTTTGCAATAACATAACCGTTACATGGTTTACATTCGCCAATTTCATCTGTTAAAATTGTTACATCACTATCAATCGAATATAAAACTCTATGTGAATCATAATACATAACAGCTTCACTTTTATAATAATCCTCACATGTTTTATATACGTTAAGCTTTGATTTGGAAATCATTTTTGTTGTTACACCTCCTGCAACCACACCAAGTACAAAGACAATTCCCACAATAACGAATATCAATGCAAAAATAACAATAATTACTATTTTTAAAGTACTATTCTTATCTTTTTTTTCTACCATAAAATCCTCCTTTTATTCTACTTTAAAATACCACACTTTATAAATTTTGTAAATACTAACTAATCATCAATTTTTTCTATTCTAACTAGTTTTTTACTTTCCAAATATTCTAATACTGTTTTCTTATCATTAAATGGTATTCTTTCGTTATTCTTAACTATCATTACTTCTTCATGACCTTTACCAAGTATTAATAAGGCATCATTAAATTCTAGTTTTTCTATACCAATAATAATTGCTTTTTTCCTATCTAATTCAACTTCATAATTTGTATTTTTATTTCCTTCTAACATATCATTTACTATCTGATTTGGATCTTCATTATGTATGTCATCACATGTTACAATAGCATAATCAGATAAATCTGTAACAAGCTTCATCATAATAGGTCTTTTTGTCCTATCTCTATCTCCTGTACACCCAAAAACAGTATATATATTACCATCACATACTTCCCTTACTGTGTTTATTACATTTAATACAGCATCAGGTGTATGAGCATAATCTATTACTATTCTATTATTTTTATATTCAACAAGTTCCATTCTACCAAGTGGTGCTGCAACATTTAACAATACATCCTTTATTTCATTAAAAGTAAAACCTATTTCTTTTAATATAATAATTGTTACAAGTTCATTATAAATATTATATTTTCCAATTAAAGGAACTTTTATATTTTGTTTTACACTATCATAAACAAATGTAAAATTACTACCTAATATATTCATTTGATAATCACAAACATGATAATCACCACCTGTAAAACCATATGTAATATTAGTATTTTTATCTAACATAAATATATCTTTGTGTTCATCATCATAATTAATTAATGCTTTTCCACCTTTTCTTAACTTTTCAAACAACTTTCTTTTACAATTTGCATAATTTTCCATTGTTTTATGAACATTTAAGTGATCTTGAGTTAAATTAGTAAAAACCGCATAATCAAATGTAATGTTACACAACCTATCATGTAATAACCCCTCACTTGAAGCTTCTAAAACTGCGTAACGATAACCCTCGTCATATGCACTTATAAGCATATCATATACTTCTGTTACTTCTGGTGTTGTATTAGGTAAATCACATACTTTTTTATCTCGAAAATATCCAACAGTTCCAAAATAACAACACTTTTTTCCAAGTTTATTTAATGCATCATAAACTAAATATGCTGTTGTTGTTTTACCATTAGTACCTGTTATACCAATAATAGTCATTTCATCTAAATACTTATTATAATGCTCTTTTAAATAATTATTTAGATATACTCTTGTGTCTTTTACTATTTCATAAGGGACATCATAAACACCTTCTTCTGCTATTATCTTTGATGCTCCATTTTCTATAGCTTTAGGAATAAATTTATGTCCATCACCTACTATTCCTCTTAAAGCAACAAATATATCACCCTTTTTTACTTTTCTTGAATCTGTCTTAATATTTATCATTTTAACCACCATCTTACGTTCTATAAACTAATTATATAATATATTTGAAAAACAAACAATAATCATTTATAATATTTTTGGTGATATTTATGAATACAATAAATAAAAATGAATCAAATGAAATAATAGTAAATAAATCTAAATTTATAACATACATAAGTAAAGTAACTAGCATAGATGAAGTAAACAGCTTATTAAAAGAATTAAAAAAAGAATACAATGATGCAACTCATATATGTTATGCATACCA
Organism: uncultured Muribaculaceae bacterium; assembly: GCA_964523265.1. Taxonomy (GTDB): domain Bacteria; phylum Bacillota_I; class Bacilli_A; order RF39; family UBA660; genus Aphodocola. The sequence continues at coordinate 3,821 of CAZFXQ010000070.1, forward strand.
AATTGGTACATTTAAAAAAGCATTTGATGATGGTGAACCAAATCATACTGCAGGTATGCCTATTTTAAGAATAATAGAACAAAATAATTTAGATAATATAATAATTATTGTTATAAGATATTTTGGTGGAATTAAACTAGGTGCTTCAAATCTTACTAGAACATATCTTTTATCTGCCAAAGAAGTACTTAATAAAGTAGATATTATTCCAATTATAACTGAATATAAAATAAAAATAGAGTTTGATTATAAATATATAAATGAAATAAACTATATTTTAAAAGATTATAAAATAACATATAAAGAATTTGATAAAAACATAATATATGAATTTATCTATAATGAAAATAACTATCCATCAAAGATAGATAGTTACTTAATTAATAAAAAACAATTATAATATATTTATGGTTAATCTGGTTTATATTTTCCATTTCCATTTGTACACAATTCTTTCCCAATATCTGGTGCCACACCAGTTGATGATTGCACCTCGCATCCGCAATCATCATAATATTTTTGAATTCCCGATACTGTGTACGAAATAGAAAAAAAGTACCTAACTTCATCAGCATTTATTGGACCACATTTTTCTCTTTTTATTGGAGTAGTAAAAAAATTTACTCCATTATAATCATCATTTTCATACTTCTTATCATATTTAACATAATCATTAACTTTTAAATAATTACCATATATACCTCCACCCACCGAAACTGGTGCACATGTGACAGTGCCAGTCGGTAGACATTCCATTGTATGATTTTTAGTATAATACATTCTTGCAGCAAAAAGTACATTTCTTATTGCATTTTCTCTGTTTTTTTGATCAAGTGTTTTTTTGTATTTACTTATGTTAACTACTGCTATTCCTAAAACTATTCCTAATATTGCAATTACTGCAACAATTTCTATTAGTGTTAACCCTTTTTTACTCTTCATTACAATCTTCCTTTCATATTAAATTAGTATATGTACATTGTTTTTATTAAATCTCCATAATTTATTTTTAATTTTGACTTAAGTTTCATTACTTTATCAGTTGTTATTGTATCATTATCAATCATATATTTAATTATTCTAATATTTTTTTCCTTTACACTATACTTTTTACTTTTTACTATTTTATTAGCATATATTTCACTTTCATACGTTTTTTTATTTATGTTTGATACAACAAATGTGTTTTTAAGAACAATATTTGCTAGTGTTGAGTCCTCTAACTTTAAAATATTAACACTTGGAATCATAAAAAAGTATAGTAAATTATATGAAAATACAAACATTAATAGTATTCCTGTAAATGTACCTAATATTTTAGATAATATGTTTGCTTCAACAGCAGTATCAAGTAAATACTCACCTAATTTTCTTTTTCTTGCAAAACGCTCAAAAAATAACGCTATTATAATGAGTATAAATATATATATTAATACCCTATGTAATATTATATTTAAAGATAATACTTTGTTTTCAAAATTATGAAAAGGTAAAATACTATACATCAAATTATATACTGGTTTATTTAATAATGCTGCAACTATCATAGCTAAATATATATTTACAAAATTAAAAATTGTTTTTACAAAACCATTTTCATAACCATAATATATACCAATTAAAATAAATATTAAAATACCTATATCCGCAAAACTCATATCAACACTTCCCTATATTATTATTATACTAAAAATATTATAACATAAATATTTTATTTTAAAAACTTTACATTTTCTTTTCATTTTTATATATATTATGCTACAATATAATCAGAAGGGATGATTTTGTATATGAATAATATATATAATGATAAATTATATAAAAGTATAAAAAATGCAAAAAATTTGCTTAATGTTTACTATGACGATAATAATATTATTAAAGATCAATATATAGTAGATAAAATTATTGAAGAAATGAGTCTAAAATTACTTTTCTTACAAGATACTGCTGACTTATCTTCACAGTTAGCAGACGAA
>CAZFXQ010000071.1:0-5539 GCA_964523265.1 uncultured Muribaculaceae bacterium
ACGTAATGATAAACATTACGTTTTTTGAACTCAAGGAGAATATATATGAATGAAGTAATTATAAAAAGTTTAAGTAATGAATTAAATATAGAAGAAAAACAAGTATTAAATACTCTTAATATGTTAATGGAAGGTGATACGATTCCATTTATTGCAAGATATAGAAAAGAAAAAACTGGTAATCTAACCGAAGAGCAAATAAGGAAGATAAAAGAAGAATATGATTATGAAGAAAATTTATATAAAAGAAAAGAAGATGTTATAAGGTTAATTGATGAAAAAGGATTATTAACGGAAGAATTAAAAAATGAGATATTAAGATGTACTAAATTAGTAGAGGTTGAAGATTTATATAGACCATACAAAGAAAAGAAAAAAACAAAAGCAACTGATGCTATAAAAAATGGGTTAGAACCATTTGCTAAAATAATAATGTCATGTCCTTTAAGTGGAAATATAAATACCATAGCAAAGAATTATTTAAATGAAAATGTCAAAACAACAGAAAGTGCAGTTAAAGGGGCTTCATATATAATTGCAGAATGGGTATCTGATAATGCAAGTTATAGAAAATATATAAGAAATAATATGTACCGTTATGGTGTTATTAAAACAGTAAAGAAAAAAGAAGCAAAAGATGATGATAAAGTATATGAGATGTATTATGATTATAGTGAATCTTTAAACAAAATAAAACCACACAGAATACTTGCAATTAACAGAAGTGAAAAGGAAGATGTAGTAAGTGTTAAAATAGAGGTTAATGATGAATATATAATTTCTTATTTGATAGATAAAGTTATTAAAAATAAAGAAAGTTTTTGTTTTGAAATAATTAAAGAAGCAATAATTGATAGTTATAAAAGATTAATTTATCCTTCTGTTTGTCGTGAAGTTAGAAGTGAGTTAAAAGATAAAGCAGAAGAAGTTGCTATTGAAAATTTTGGAAAAAATTTAGAAGCACTTCTTTTAACCCCACCAATGAAGGAAAAAATAGTATTGGCATTAGATCCGGGTTATGTTAATGGATGTAAATTAGCTGTTGTTGATAAAACAGGTGCTTATTTAGATTCATTAGTCATTAAACCATTCTTAAATGGTAATAGTATTGATAGAATAAGTAAGTGTAAGAATGATGTTGTAAATTTAATAAAAAAGTATAATGTAGATATAATAGCAATTGGTAATGGTACCGCATCACGAGAATCTGAAAAATTTTGTTCAGAATTAATAAAAGAAAATAATCTAAATGTTAAATATGTTATTGTATCTGAAGCAGGTGCTTCAATATATAGTGCATCAAAAGTAGGTGTTGAGGAATTTCCTAATCTTGAGGTTGAAAAAAGAAGTGCAGTATCTATTGGAAGAAGACTTCAAGACCCATTATCAGAACTTGTTAAAGTACCCCCTGAAGGGATTGGTGTTGGATTATATCAGCATGATGTTGCAGAAAAAAGATTATCCGAAAGTTTAGATTTCGTTGTTTCAAAAGCAGTTAATAGTGTTGGTGTTAATATTAATACTGCATCACCATCTATATTAAAATATGTATCAGGTATCAAGAAAAATAATATTGATAAAATAATAGAGTATCGTAATAAACAAGGTAAAATTTTAACTAGAAGTGAACTTAAAACGAAAAAAATTTTATCTGATAAAGTATATGAACAAGCTATTGGTTTTTTAAGAATAATAGATGGTAAAAACATACTTGATAAAACGTCTATTCATCCAGAAAGTTATGATGTTACATTAAGTCTTCTTGATAAGCTAAATTTAAGTTTAGATGATATCGGAAGTGATAAACTAATTAACAAGTTAGATATAATTAACATTGATTCTTTAAAGAATGAATTAAATATAGATTATTACACATTAGAAGATATAGTAAATGCTTTAAAAAAACCAAATAGAGATCCAAGAGATGAGATGCCACAACCAATACTTAAAAGTGATGTTTTGGAACTTGATGATCTAAAAAAAGGAATGAAATTACAGGGAACTGTAAGGAATGTAGTGGACTTTGGTGTATTTATAGATATTGGTCTTCATAATGATGGATTAGTTCACATATCGAAGATATCAAAAGAGTATATTAAGCATCCATCAGAAGTATTAAGTGTTGGTGATATAGTAGATTGTTATGTAGATGAAATATTTAAAGATAAAGGAAAAGTAGCACTTTCACTATTAGATCCAAATATGTAGTAGAATTATTTTTTGTTTTAATCATATTTTTAATTAGGTGATTATTAAAATGAATGTTATTGAATTAGAAAAAATTATTTTTACTTTACACAAATATGATTTGTTAAGTGAAATAAAAAATATTAGGAAGTGGTTATTAAGTTTAGACGAAAAGCAAATAGCTAATTTTATTAATTTAGATATTAAGTTGAATAATTATTTACTTAAGAATAAAAAACTTATTATAGATAATAATTTTTTATCGTTTGATTCTTATTTATATGATTTAAAACTACTTTCTAAAACAAATAATTTAGATACAATATTTGCTTTATTAAATGTTATTTTTGATGAGACAGCGAAAAAGGGAGTATATTATAACGAAAGTAAAGAGTTGCTTTCAAAAACTTATGATCCAATTAAAATATGGTGTTTAAAAAACTTAATTATAAATGAAGGATTTATTAAATTAGAATATTCATATAAAGTATTAGAAATGATATATAATTCTTCAGTTATAAACAATACTGAATTAAATTATGAAGATTTAGTTGATGAAATAAATAAAAAGGTATACAAAAAAACTGATAATGATGTTATAATATATAACAAAAAGAGTAATTCTGAAAAAAGTTTAAAGATTAAAAATCAGGATGAATTATATGAGATGATGTATAAAATTAAAGCTTATACTGACGATGATAAAAAGGATGTTGCTAGACTGATATTAAAATAAGAAAGGCAAGGTTAATATGAAGTTAAATGAATTAGAAAAGATAGTAGAACAATTAAAAAGGTATGAATTATTAAGTGAAACTTTTGATATAAAGGGTTGGATTACCAATTTAAATGAAAAACAAATTAAAAATTTTATTGATTTAGATATTGAATTAAACGGATATTTAAAAAATAATAGAGGTATTCTAATGAATTATTCATTACTTAATAGTATTCATTATATATATGATTTGAATTTAATAAATACTAGTGATGATAAATCTGCTGAATATATTATTACATTAATAAAGAAAAATCCGGATCATTTATCAAAAAGTTACCATAGAAAAGATATAAAAATAATAAGAAGTATAAGTGATGAAGTAACTAAAATGAGATTTTTAAATCTTGCATTATATGATAATAGAACTGATGATGAACACATTAAATATGTAGATAGTATTTTCATGATAACTAAAGAAGGTAATAATTTAAGAGAACTAAAATTAATTAAAAATGAAATGTATAAATACACTGATGGAGACAAAGAAAAAGACATTGATTTAAAGAAGGTTTTAAAATGAAAAATGATGTTGTTGAAGCAATAATAGAAATACCATTTAGATCTAGAAATAAATTTGAAGTAGATCATAAAACAGGTAGGATAAAACTCGATAGAGTACTTTATTCTGCAATGGGTTATCCAGCAGAATATGGTTTTTTAGAAAATACTTTGGCACTTGATGGTGATCCACTTGATATATTAGTAATAGGAACAGAAAAAACTTATCCCGGCTGTATTGTACCTGCTCGTGTGATTGGTTATTTAGCAGTTATTGATAGAGGATTTGAAGATTATAAATTAATATCTGTTGTTGATTGTGATCCAAGGTATAATGAAATAAACGAGCTAAAGGATTTATCACCATTTATTCTAGAAGAAATAAAAAACTTTTTTGAAAATTATAAAACACTACAAAAAATAGAAGTTATAGTAGGTGATTATCATAATAAAAAAGAAGCTTTAGAATTAATAGAAACTTGTAAGAAAAGGTACAGAGAAAATGAATAGTGTTATAGATGGTATATCCGTTAATTTTCATGCTTCTATCAAAATAGAAAAGAATAATATTAACATATATATTGATCCATTTAGAATAAAGGAAAATTTCAATGATGCAGATTATATATTTATAACGCATAATCATTATGATCATTATTCAATAGAAGATATAAAAAAAGTAATAAATGATAATACAACATTAATCATCCCAGAATCTATGAACACTGAAGTTAAAGATATAAGTAATGAAATAATATATGTTAAACCAAATGAAAACTATAATTTAGAGAAATTATCTTTTCATACTGTATCATCATATAATATAAATAAAAATTATCATCCAAAAAATAATAATTGGGTAGGTTATAATATTGAAATTAATGGTGTTAAATATTATATATTAGGTGATAGTGATTTAACTGTTGAAGCATTAAATGAAGAATGCGATGTAATATTTGTTCCTGTTGGAGGAATATATACAATGGATTATAAGGAAGCTTTAGAATTAGTAAATAATAAAATTGTTAAATATGCCATACCTATTCATTATGGTATTGTTGGTAGTAAAAAAGATGCAATTAATTTTGCTGATTCATTAAATGACAAAACAAAAGGAGTAATATTAGTATAAATGAAAAATAAGTATGTAAATAAAGCATTAAAAAGACTAAAATTATTTCTTTGGATCATATGTATTTTAATGTTTATACAATCATGTTTTTTTAAAATTCCCGATCCTATAATAGTTGGAAATATGTTTTTGTTTTTAAGTTTATTGGTTTTTCCTTGGCAAGAACAAATTAGTAATAAATTAAGAATAAAATTAAATGCGAAAAATAAGTTATTTATGATATTGACAATTTTTATAATAACATGTATATTTTTACATCCTAAAGATGTTAGTTATTATGATGTGGTATTATCATTTTTAACAACATTTTTAGCTTGGCTTTTAATGATACTGTTTAAGAAGAAAAAATAATTTTCTTCTTTTTTTGACTAAAAATGTCAAATATAAGTTTTGTTAATTGACACTAGGGGGGGGGCTGATGATATAATAAACACAAGAATAGGAGAGTGTTTGTTATGTTTAAAAACAAGGTGGGTAGACCATCTAATGAAGTAATAAAAAAAAGAAGAATACTAAATATAGTATTAATGGCAATAATATTTGTTGTGTTATTCGCATTAACATATGTGTTAACAAATATTACAACAAAAAAGCTAACAGGAGGAGGACCAACTTATTATGGAATTTCTTGTGAAGAAGGAAAACCTTGTTATGAGGCGGGTTTTAGAAATGGTAATTTATACCAAAGAGTAATAGACAGTTATAATAGTGAGAATAATGCAAGTTTAGTATATGAAGATGTAATAACAGATGAACAGCTTTTATCTATTACGCGTTTGAGTGCTGATGAAGGAAGTATAGATGATGCAACAGGTATAGAAAAGTTAGTTAATTTAGAGTATCTTTATCTTTCAGAAAATAATCTTACATCAATAGATTTAAGTAGTTTAACAAAACTACAAGATTTAGACTTGAATGATAACAATCTTACTTCAATAGAT
>CAZFXQ010000072.1:0-5417 GCA_964523265.1 uncultured Muribaculaceae bacterium
ACAATAAAAAGCCAACATCAATAATGTTGAAGAGATATTAGAAAATCCCAAAAAATTTTCAAATTGTGCTCCAAATATAAATGTAAAAAATAATACCATATTAATAATTGCAATAATTCCAATCACTTTAGAACTATCTGATACCCAATTTAATTGAATTTTATTATTATTGCTATTACCATTCATACTACATACCACTCCTTCTTACCTATTATTTACAAAATAATTATAGCACAATATTTTACAAATAAATATATAAAAAAAATATAAAATTTAATTTTATATTTTCAAACATTTTATATTATGATGTTAGTAATATAATCTACTATACATACAAAAGATAATATAATACTAGTTAAATATATAAATCTAAATGGTAATTTATCTATCATTTTCTTTAAAAATGGTATTAATACATTAACTAAAAATATTCCTGATATTCCAAATAATAATATTGATCTTAAACATATATAACCACCAATATTTCCAAAATTAAGCATCTCTGTATTATAATCCCATAATCTTATATGTTCTACATGAAACAAATAATAACCAGTTAAAAACTCTAAAGTTCCTGCTGTTAATAAACTAAATATAAACACTTTAAAACTATTTTCTTTGTGTTTGTCAGTTATAAGTGCCATAAATAAACCACCAAAACCATATATTGGAATCCAAGGACCGAAACTAGTTCCTCTTTTTACAAAATAACCATATTCTATACGGTAAAAAAATGTTTCATAAACAAAACCAATAATACCACTTATAATAAATACTAATAATAATACTGTTATTTTTCTATTTTTTACTTCTTTTTCCATACTACTTTTCTTTCTTTTCAATATTTAAATGTTTATATGCTAAATCAGTTACTACCCTTCCACGAGGTGTTCTTTTTAAATATCCTATTTGAAGCAAATAAGGTTCACACACATCTTCAATTGTAGATACTTCTTCTCCTATTGCTGCACTTACCGCTTCAACACCTACTGGACCACCATTAAATTTATATATAATGGTTTTTAACAACTCATAATCCACTTCATCTAACCCTAATTTATCTACTTTTAAAGAGTCTAAAGCATATTTTGTTATATCTAATGTAATTGTTCCATCACCTTTTACCAAAGCAAAATCACTTACTCTTTTAAGCAATCTATTTGCTATTCTAGGCGTCCTTCTACACCTGTTTGCAAGTTCTTTTGCAGCACTATCTTCAATTACTAAATCAAGTACTCTTGCACTTCTTTTTATAATTTCTGTTATTTCTTCTTCGGTATAATAATTAAGTTTTGATACAATTCCAAATCTATCTCTAAGTGGTGCTGATAAATCTCCAGCTCTTGTTGTTGCACCAACTAATGTAAATTTAGGTAAATCAATTCTTAAATTACGATTAGAACCTTCACCACCAACTATAATATCAAGCGTAAAATCCTCCATCGCGGAGTAAAGTATTTCCTCAACAAATCTAGGTATTCTGTGTATTTCATCAATAAATAACACATCACCTTCCTCTAAAGAAGAAAGTATTGCAGCTAAATCACCAGACTTTTCAATAGCAGGACCTGATGCGGTTTTAATATTTGCGTTCATCTCATTTGCAATTACATAAGAAAGAGTTGTTTTACCAAGACCAGGTGGTCCATAAAGCAACACATGATCTAATGCTTCACCTCTTATTTTTGCAGCTTCAATAAATACTTTAATATTTTCCTTTATATCTTTTTGACCAATATATTCTGCTATAGTTTGTGGCCTTATTGTTTCTTCAAATTTATCTTCATTAAGTTTATCTTGTGTTATTATCCTTGTTTCCATAAAGTATTCCTTTCATCATTTAAGTAAGTATTTTAAAGCTTCTTTAACCTGCATTTCTAATTTTAAATTACTATCTATATTAGGAAGTATTTTTTTAATATCAGCCGGTTTATAACCTAATGATTTAAGTGTTTCAGTAAGTTCCTCAAATGATCTTTTATCATTTTCTTTCACTTCTAACTTACCTTTTAAATCAAGTATGATTTGTCTAGCTACTTTGTCACCTATTTTTGGAAATTTTTTAAGGTATGAAACATCACTTCTTTCAATTGCACTATATATATCATTAACATTAGAAGAAAGCATTGTAATAGCCATTTTACAACCCAACCCTTTTACATTAATTAATTTTAAAAACAATTCCTTTTCTTGCTTTTCCTTAAACCCATATAGTGTATGTTCATCTTCTTTTATCTGCTGATACAAATATATTAATACTTCCTCATTTTCTTTATATGAATATGGATTAGAAACATATACTAAATACCCAATTCCATTATTCTCAATCGTTACATAATTTATATCAATTTCTGTTATTATTCCTTTTATATATGAATACATAAATACTTCTCCTTATCTTATGTAATTATTTTATCACGAACATTTGTTTAAGTAAATATTATTTTTTTAAAATTATAACTTTTTTATCACCATACTTTTTTTCTTTTATAATACTTAAATTATGATAAATATCATAACACACAATAATACCCTCATTGTTTAATATATTTACATTATCATTTATTATATTTAGTACTTCTTCTAGTAAATCTAAACTGTATGGTGGATCAAGTATAATAACATCAAAAGTTTTATTTTCATTTATAAGCATATTCAATTGTTTTATAGCATCATTTTTATATACATAAGCATTACTAATCCCTAAATTATTGATATTATCATTTATTATTTTAATAGAAATTATATTATTATCTACTAAATAAGCACATTTAGCCCCATTACTTAACGCCTCAATAGCAAGCGCTCCTGTTCCTGAAAACAAATCTAATACAACAGCATCTTTAATCTTTAAATTAATCATTGAAAATATTGATTCTTTTACTCTATCCATAGTAGGTCTTGTACCATTTATGTTAAATCCTTTTATATTTCTTCCTTTATACTTACCACTAATTACTCTCATATTTCACCTATTTACTAGTTATATTTTTTAATTTCTTATTAATATATAAAGTTAACATGTTTATCTCATTTTGTAATTTTAAATATTCTGCTATCACTTCATCTATAAATAATTCCTTCTTTAATTTAATAAACTCTTCGTTTATACCATACATTTCAATCTTTTCTCTTGCAGTATTAAATCTTCTTATTAAATCTAATCTATTTTTATCATTATTTATCTCATATTTTATTTTATCTAATCTTTTTTTTATATTAGAAGATTCAATACTATCAATTATTTTATATACATTATACATTATTTATCACCTTAAAACATCAATAAATTTGTTTACCATATCTAATTTATCAATTATATTATTTATCTTATCAGTTGGTCTTAATTTATATTTTTCTTTAACTTCTTTTATAAAATCATTTATCATTTCAGGATTTCTATTTAATAGCTTATACCAATATGAATTACTTCTTAAATAATTCTTGTAATTAGTATCTGAATCTATTATTAGTTTTATTCTTGTTTCCATTAATCCTCAAACTTTTTAAATATTTGTCTTGGCTCATAAGAAGATGCTACCTTGTTATCAGAAAGTGTTAAACCTTGTAGCAATTCTATTATTTTTTGAAGGCTATTTACACCCTTTTTCACTTGATCAACATCTATTTTTTTTAAAATATCAGAAATAGCACCAATATTAAATGATTCACTTTTTTTATCTTTATTATCTTCTTTATATTTACTCCAAATGTCATCATTATCTCCATACAAAGACCACTGCTCATATACATTTTGCCAAGATAGTTTACCAGAATTAACATAGTTTATTAACTCTGGCTTTTTTCTTACAAATTTTTTAAACTCATCCTTCATGATAATCACCTAATATATATTATGATAATATTTACTTTTTTTTCATTTTTCTTAAAACTAATTTATCAGTTTTTGTAACTCTAAATGAATCACATATCTTATCAATTGCTTTATTATAAGTAATGTTATCAATATTGCATTCTTTTAAAAATTTCATAGTTTTTACTTTATTATATATGAAACATTTACTTATAAGCCACGCCTTTACCATCATAATATAATAATAATCATTTTTATCTTCAGCAACGTATTTAAACACCAAATTAATATATTTATCATCAATATAGTAATTTAATAATAAAGTAAAACAAAATCTTACCATCCAAACATTATTACTTTTAATATTTTGATCAATAAACTCTAACATTTGTTCTTTGTTTTTATTAATAATCTTACAAGAAGATGATATCATATCACAAACAGCCCAATTATCTACTTTGATAATAAAATCATTTATGTTTTCTAAAAACAAATTAAAATCTTTCATCCTAGATAATACAAGTCCATGTAGTAAAATTTCTTCATGATATTCATCCATAAAAACACTTAAATCACTAATTGTTTTAGCCATATTTTTAAGTATTGGGGTTCTTACACCTATCATTTTTTTACTTGTTTTAACAATTTTCTCATTAAATAGTTTAAATTCTTTATCTTCAAATTTATACAATTCTCTTATTATTTTTCTCATAGCTTCATTTTTGCCTTACTTCCTAACAAATTATTTAATTCATTATAATATAAATTATTTAAATCAACTATTTCCTTTGTTAACGAATCTTTATCAAACGCATTAATTATAATTTTTTCGTTACTTAACAATTCATTATTTCTCTTCCTAATAGATTCAATAATTTTATTTCCAACACTATCTTTTTTTACATAAATACCAAGTATTATATATACATTACTTTTTAATCTTTTAAACGCAATTCTTATGTCATTTACTCTTAATTTCAAAACTTTTGGAACTTTTTTTATGTTTTCTCTTTTACCTAAAGCACCATTTTCAAGTATCATGAATATTCCTTTTTTTACATCTTGATAATAAGTATCAGGTATATTATGTCGCTTTAAATCATCTTTAATAATATTTTTATTATTTAAAAATCCATTGAACAAAATAACATTCTCTTTTGAATCATCATCAGCTATTTCATCTTCTTTTTCTAGCTCTTTTAGATATTTATTTATATTTTCTTTAACATCATCACTTACATATAATAATGCATTACTTAAAAACTCTTTTATATTGTATTTATAACATAATGAATCAAGAAATGTATTTAAATCATCATATATTTTTATATTATTAATAGATATCACATAATTTTCGAATAAAACATCTGGTATATAGCTTTCTTCTTCATCAAAATCATCTTCCTTAATAGTAACGTCATCAACATATTTTTTTATTTGAATAATTTCTTTTTCATTTGTTTCTTTTTTAAACTGTTCATTATAATTATTCAGTATTCTTGATAAATCATCACTATTGGCAGAATTAATAATTATTTCATTTAAAGCAATAATATCATTAGAGTTTAACTTTTCTTTGTGCTTAATTTTTGATGATGCGTAT
>CAZFXQ010000073.1:0-5225 GCA_964523265.1 uncultured Muribaculaceae bacterium
TTTTTAGATACTGAAGGATTTTATAAAGAATATATAAAAAATACGCTTGATAAATATAGTAATGATTATTATAAAAATATTTTTATAGAAGATATTAAAAATAAATTTAATAATTATTTAAGTGAATATGAAAGTTTAAAAGAAGATTTACTTAATTTATCATTTGATTTTAATAAATTAATACCTAATATTAATGAAGAAATAAATATTATAAATAAAATGTTAAATGTAAGTAATTTTGATGAGATATCTAGTGTTTTAAGACTAATATCATTTTCTAACCAAGCTAGGATAACTGGTCATAGTGATGATTATATATTTAATAAGTATAAATTAATAAGATCAAAATTAAAAAATGAAGTATTAAAGAAATTAAATGTTTTAGTAAATATAACAGATGAAATATATAATAACGAAATGGATATTATTAAAAAGATAGTAAATAAATTATTTGAAGTAACACTTGATTACAAAGAAAAATTATTAGATGAAAAGAAAAAGATAAATAAGTTTTCTTTTTCAGATATATCACTTTTTACTTTAAAATTATTAAATAAAGATGGTAATAAAACTGATCTGGCTAAAAAAATAACTAAAGAATATGATGAAATATTAATAGATGAAACTCAAGATACTAATAAACTTCAAAATATTATTTTTAATAGTATATCAAATGGTAATAATTTATTTATGGTAGGAGATATAAAGCAGAGCATATATAGGTTTAGAAGTGCATGTCCAGAAATATTTAATAATTATAAAAATAATTATTTTAAAGATAAATTTCCAATGCTTATTACTTTATCAAAAAATTTTAGAAGTAGAAATTTAGTACTTGATTTTTGTAATTTTATATTTGAAAACTTAATGAGTGAAAACTTAGGAGAAGTTTCTTATAATGAAGATGAAATGCTTTATACAGGTGCTTTATTTCCAGATAATAGTAAAGCTATAACAGAAATTGAAATTATAAATGAAAAAGAAAAAGATGATGAAGATGAATTATCAAAAGTTGAAAAGGAAGCTATATATGTTGCAAATAGGATAAAAGAGTTACTTGATAGTAAATATCAGGTTTATGATAAAAAAGGTTTTTATAGAGATATAAAAGAAAGTGATATAGTACTTTTATTTAGAAATTTAAGTAGTGCAGAAAAATATAAATATGCTCTTGAAAATAGAGGTATAAGTGTGTATTTAAATAAAGATATTATATATTTTGATAGTATTGATGTAAAAATAATTATATCACTTTTAAAAGTGGTTAGTAATTATTATGATGATGTATCATTAATGACTATTTTAATGTCTAATTTGTTTAATGTAAAAGAAGAAGATATAGTAAAAGTTAAGATAAATAATAAATATGATTATTTATATGATGCAATAAGAAAAAGTAATAATAAATATTTAAATGAAATACTTGATATTATTGATGGTTTAAATAGTTACTCAAAAGTAAATAATTTAGTGGATAGTATTTATTATATTTATGAAAGATTAGATGTTATAAATAAAATAGGTAATGATAAGATAAGTATTAAAAACTTAAGTATTATGATTAAAAATGCGAAAGATTTTGATAATTTAAATAATAAATCTTTAGATGAATTTATTAGTTATATAGATAGTGTTATACAAGATAAATCATCATTTAATGGAATACTTCCACTTTCTGATGGACTAAATGTTACTATTACAACTATTCATAAATCTAAAGGATTAGAATATCCTATTGTCTTTTTATGTGATACTAATCATAAATTTAATACAAGTGATTATACAAAAGAGTTCTTACTTGATTCTAATTATGGTATATCATTTGATATATTTGATTATGATAAAAAGTATAAATATGAACCAATAAGTAATATGGTATTAAAAAATAAAATAAAAGGACAATTATTATCTGAAGAATTAAGAGTTTTATATGTAGCACTTACAAGAGCAAAAGAAAAACTAATCATAACTGGTTATATTAATAAATTAGAAGATAAAATTCTTAATGCGGCATATTTAGTAGGTGATGGAAAACAAATTAGTAATTTATATTTAGAAACTTGTGATACATATTTAAAGTGGATTATTGGGTGTTTAGTAAGAAATAAAACTACATTTAAAGATTATGATTTAGAAAATAAAAAATTTAATTATGGTGCTTTATTTAATGTAAATATAATTGATGCAAGTAATATTAAAGATGAAGTGTTAGAAGAAAAAGAAGTATTAAAAGATAATACCAAGGAAGAAGTAATTAACATTTATGATAATAAAAATACTAATGTACCAGTTTATTTAAGTGTATCTGATATAAAAGTAAAGGATCATAAATAAGTAAAAAAACCATACTTTTTAAATAGTGATAAAAAAAGCACAAATATTGGTACAACATATCATAAGATATTGGAATTATTACCTGTTAAAAAATATAGTATTTCATCTTTAAATGAAGAATTAAATAATATATTAACTAAAGATGAATTAAATATAATTAACATAGAAAAAATATTTGCATTTTATCAAGCCATATATATGATTTAATGTTAAAAGCAGATGTTATATATAAGGAAAAAGAATTAACATTTAAAATTGATGCTTCAATGTATGATAATGAATTAGATGGCCAAATATTAACCTCTGGTATAATTGATTTGTTATTTATACATGACAATACATTTTATATAGTTGATTATAAAACAGATAAAGTAGATACTATTGATCAACTAGTTGATCTTTATAAAGTACAATTAGATTTATACGAAGACGGAATAAAACAGAATATTAATGCAAAAAAAATAAAAAAGTATATTTATAGTATTACATTAAACAAATTTATAGAAGTGTAAAGGTTTCTTAAATATTTTAAATAGTATTGACACAAGGGGAGGGGCAGGTGTTAAAATAAACATATAAAATAAAGGAGTTTTAATATGAATGAAAAGTTGGGTAGATTAATAAAGAAAAAAAGAAAAAAATATAAATTAACACAAGAAGATTTAGCAAAAAAATTAAATGTTACAGCAAGCTCTGTATCTAACTGGGAAACAGGTGTTAATTTTCCAGAAAAAGAATTAATTCCAAAAATATGTGAAACATTAAAAATAAATGAAAAAAAACTATATGATAAACCCATTATAAAAAGAGAAACATATTTATTAGATGAATTAAGTTTAAAAAAGAAAAAGTTAATAAGTGTTTTAAGATTTGTTGTTTTAAGTAGTGTATTATTTGTTGTAATATCAACTATATTAACTTTATATACTAATACGTTTGATCTAAACGAAAAGAGTATAATGCAATATAATATTGAAACGATTAGTGAGTCAATAAAAATTGACAAAAAACAAAAGGAAAAAGCAGATGAAAATTTAGAAAAAATTAAAAATGCAAGTAATAGTAATTTTGATGATAAAACAAAGAAAGAAATTATAGATGGTTTAGAGAAAATTAAAAAGAATTGTGAAGTATTTGGAAACTATGATTTATCTTCAAAAAATAACTATCAATTTGCAAGTAAATTAATTAAATTGATTAATGATGATAATATAGGTGTTGGGGCATATGCAAGAATAGCAAAAGAAGATAATAGAGATAAGGAAGAAAAACAAGGAGAAAAAGCATACTTATTGACTTTTCGTTATGTTATGTATTGGCAAAAAATGGTTGATGAGGCGGATTTTATTCTAATGCAAGGATATAAGTTTCCTTTTGGATATAATATAAGAAATGGTAGAAGTTATGGCAATTTTTTATACTGCGATTATTATCTTGCTTTAACTGAATATGCTATGAAAGTAGGTGGTATAAATGAATAAAAGGAAATTATTTAATATAGCATCTATAATTATAATACTAATATATCTTATGGTTTTTAATTATTATTTTTACTTTGAAAATAAATCTAGTTTTATAATTCCTTATTTGTTTATAATTTTAATACAGTATATTTATACAATTAAGAATAAAGATAAATATTTTTCTTTAGATAGTGTAAATAATGTTTTAATGTTTACAAATATATCATTAATTTTTATAGCTATAATTGATTTTGCTTACGATAAACTTTTATTAAGCTTTGATTATGGTGGTATTTTTACAAACCTTGCAGCAATACCATTTGTAATAGCTTATATTCTGCTAATTATTTGGTTATTAACTTTAAATAAAGAAAAAACAAAATTAAAAAAGTTTGATATAGTTAAAATAATTAATGTAGTAATATACATAGCAGTTGTATCGTTTGGAGTATTTAATAATGATGGATATGGTTATCAACAATATTTAATGGTTCCACTTATTTTAGCAGTTATTCAATTATTTAGTTTACTTAATAAAAACTTTACAAGGATTATTCAAAATAAATATAGTATAATTCTTTTGTTAACAAATATTTTATTAATTATAGGCATAGATTCTTATATATTTGCAATTTTAGCAAGTGTATTATCTCTTATTTTGATATATCAATATATAAATAAAAAGAAAGTATTAAAAATTATATTTATAATAGTTACAATTCTTTATAGTTTGTCATTAACATATGATTTGGTAGAAAAATATGTAATAGAACCATTACAAATTAAAAAAGAAGAACAAAAAAAACTTATTGAATACAAAAAAGGAAATGAATATAGTAAAAAAGAAAATTATGAATATGTTAAAATAAATTATAATAAAGTTGTTAATAATAAAGAAGAATTAATTAATTCTATTTATACATTTTTTGATTCAGGATTAAAAGAAATATCAATTAAGTGTTCTAATAATTATAAAACTTGTAAAAAAGATTTTAATAAAATAGCAAAAGATAGTATAGCATTAACATATATTTCTGATTTTACTAGTCCATATAATCATTTTAAACATTTTAATTGGTATAGTTTAGATAACGAATTTGAAATAGAAAAAACTAATTTTTATAGTAAAAATAAAATTAGTAAGATTAATAAAGAAATAGATAAAATATTTAATGAAAACTATGATAAAAATAAAACAGAAGAAGAAAATATAAAAATATTTCATGATTATATAATAAATAATACAAAATTTAGTTTTGATTATAATGATGCATATTATTTATTATTTAATAAACAAAGTGCAAGTCAAGGATATGCTGATGTTATGGCATTATTACTTGATAAAATGGAAATTAAGAATATAGGAATTGTATCTGATAAACATGTATGGAATTTAGTATATGTTAACGGGAAGTGGAAGCATTTAGA
>CAZFXQ010000074.1:0-5208 GCA_964523265.1 uncultured Muribaculaceae bacterium
AATATTTTTTTGCTAATTCATAATTTTTCATCCAATTATATGATAATTCATCATTATTACTTTCTTTTGCTTTATTTAGTCTCCATATCATACCAATTTTGTTTAATAATTCTATCTGACTATTATTTAAGCTACGGTTACTATAATTATATCTTTGTGTATTAAGCCATACACCTAATTTTATTACTTTATTATCAAAAACAACTTCATATTTTCTTGGAATTAATAGATTCCCATATTCTTCATAGTATTTTCTTGCTAAATTATAATTCTGCATCCATTTATCTGAAGTATATTCTTTTCTTATGTCTTCCTTTACTAATTTAAATGACCATATCATTCCTATCTTATTTAATAATTCTATCTGATTCTCATTTAATTTGTTATTTTTATAAGCTTGTCTTTGTGTATTTATCCAATAACCTAATCTAATTACTTTATCATTATCAATTACTTGATAATCAAAAGGTATTAGTAAATTACCATGTTCTTTATAATATTTTTTAGCTAATTCATAGTTTTTCATCCAACTATATGATATTTCTTCTTCATTATCGTAAATTATAACTTTCCATATCATACCTATTTTATTTAATAATTCTATTTGTTTCTCATTTAGCTTTCCTTTTTTGTATAAACTTCTTTGCTGACTTATCCAATTACCTAAATTTATTTTTTCATCATTAATAGTTAGATAATATTTTTGTGCAATTAATAAATTACCTTTTGACTCATAATACTGTTTTGCTATTTCATAATTTTTCATCCATATATTTGATATTGGTTTTTTGATTACTTTCTCTTTGTATAATTTCGCACCCCACATCATTCCTATTTTGTTTAGTAATTCTATTTGACTTTCATTTAATTTTTTTTCTTTATAAAAACTTCTTTGATTGCATATCCAATATCCTAATTTTATTATTTTATTATCAAAAATAACTTCATATTTCCTTGGAATTAATAAATTTCCATATTCTTCATAATATTTTTTTGCTAATTCATAATTTTTCATCCAATTATATGATAATTCATCATTCTTACTTTCTTTTGCTTTATTTAGTCTCCATATCATTCCTATCTCATTTAATAAACTAATTTGTTCGTTATTTAATTTATTTTCCTTATAGTATTGTCTTTGCTTGTTTAGCCATGATCCTAAATTTACTATGTTACCATTAACTTCTAGAGAATAATTTCTTGGTATTAGTAAATTACCATGTTCTTTAAAATACTCACACGTTAAACTATATTTGTACATCCATATTCGTGAAATACTATCTTTCATAAATACACCCCCTTTTTATATAAAAAAAAACTCATTATGCAAAATGAGTTTATGATTTAGTTAAATAGCATACCCCCACTGCTTTATAACTGGTTGATATACTATCACTTTTTTACAAATTTGTCAAATTTAGTTATTAACTCTTTGATGAACAACTGGGCTATCCATTGTAAGTGGTGCAAAAACATAACCATTTGAAAGCCCATACTCAATTATTGATTCTACTGCATCAACAGAAAATCCCTTAATATCATGCTGTAATACAACATTAGCTCTTCCTGGTACTATGTTATTTATTACATTCGATATTACAACATTAGTATCAGTAGTACTACCTGCATCTCCTGATGATATATTCCAATCAAAATATCTAAAACCTAATTCTTCAACTTTACTA
This sequence comes from uncultured Muribaculaceae bacterium, assembly GCA_964523265.1. Taxonomy (GTDB): domain Bacteria; phylum Bacillota_I; class Bacilli_A; order RF39; family UBA660; genus Aphodocola. The sequence goes on from CAZFXQ010000074.1 coordinate 1,686, forward strand.
GTTAATTCACTCATTATATTAACTCTGTATTTTCTACTTACAGTATTAGAACTTCCACCAGGAAATCTTATTATTTTAGATTCAAAATTAGTATATTGTTTTACCTTATCTTGTATTCTTATTAAATCATCCATAAAGGCATCAATACCCGTATATATTGCAGCATAATTATGTGTATAACTATGAAGAGCAACTGTGTGTCCTTCGTTATACTCTCTTGCAATTAAATCATCAAAATTATTATTAACACCAATTACAAAGAATGTTGCTTTAACATCATATTTTTTTAAAATATCAAGTAATTTAGCTGTATAAGGGCCAGGTCCATCATCAAATGTTAAATAAATAACCTTATCTCCTAAAGCTTCTGGTTTATAATTATTTCTTTCAAAAACCTTTATTATTCTTTCCTTAACAGCTTCATTTCCATAAGAATCTTTTACTCTATATGTCAATTTATATTCCCCTTTGGAAGATGAATCAACATTACCTTCAACTGTAACATTACTTGTTATATCTTCATCACAGTCATCTATTGCTGTATAACCAGGTTCTTCATATGGTTTTGATAATCCTAAATACATAACTTCATCACCATTTAATATTATTGTTGGTGGTGTTGTATCATTAACAGATGCTGAAAACTCTTTTTTATATATATTACCAGATGAATCTTTTACTTTATATATTACTTTATTACCACTAATTTTATACTTAATTTTATCAGTTATATCTCCATCATAATTATCTGTTGCAGTAACTTTCGCACCCTGAATTTTTCCATTAGGACATACGTAGCTGATTTCACCTTCAATATTTATTGTTGGTTTTTTCTTATCAATAACATTTACTTTTTTTAATTTCTTATATATCTTATCCTTATATTTTATTACATAGGTTATTTTATATACTCCTACTTTATTAGTATTAACACTACCTTTAACACTATATTTTACTTTTTTACACCTTATTTTATTACCATAACAAGCTTCTTCTTTTACTTCTTTATATTTTTCAAACACTTTAACATTTACTTCGTCTTTAAAATTCTTAAAATATAAATTATTAACAAAGTAAGTAAAATAAACACAAGATAATATAAATATTAAAGAAACACCAGTAATGATAAAAAATAATTTATTATTCTTTTTTACTTTACTTTTATTTAAATCATTTTTTTCTTCTACACTCTTTTTTATTCTCATACCTAACACCTTAATTTTATTATAACACGATACAAAAAAATATATATAATAATTTTTAAAATTTACTATATATTATTTCTTTCCCATTATTATACTTACAGCTTTAATAATTGCTATCTTACCATATTCATAAGTTAGTGAGCCTTGTTGATAGGCTATATATGGTTTTCTTAATGGACCATCACATGAAATTTCAATTGAAGAACCTTGTGTAAATGATCCGGATGCCATAATAATTTTATCAGAATATCCAGGCATATCAACAGCAACAGGAGATACAAACGAATCAATTGCTGATGCACTTTGAATTCCACAAACATAAGATATTAAATTATCTTTGTTATTAAAAATAATACTTTGAACTATATCTGCTCTTTTATCATTATATTTAGGTTCAACATCATATCCTAATTTTTCCATAACATAACTAGTTAACACGGCTGTCTTTAATGCTGATGAGACAACACCTGGTGATAAATATAGTCCTTGAAGAATTTGTTTGTTAATACCTAAACTTGGTCCAACCAAAATTCCTTCTCCTGGTAATGTCAACCTTTCTCCTGCTAATTCAATTAATTTTTTCTTACCTGCTATATAAGCACCATTTGATGCTATACCACCACCCAAGTTTTTAATTAAAGAACCAACTATTATATCAGCACCAACTTCTAGTGGTGTTTTATCTTCTACAAATTCACAATAACAATTATCAACCATTATTATTACATCTTTATCTATTTTTCTAATTAATTTTATTACTTTAGCTATTTTATCAATAGTAATACTTTTTCTTTCAGAATAACCCTTTGATCTTTGTATTTCAATTAATTTTACTTTATTATTATTTAAATACTTTTCTATTTTTTCATAATCAAAATCATCATTTTTTAAATCTATTTCATCATATAAAATACCAAAAGATTTAAGTGAACTTTCATTTTCTTTAATACCTATTACTTCATGTAATGTATCATACGGTGTTCCTGTTATACTAAGCATCAAATCATTTGGTCTTAAATATGCAAATAATGCAACACAAAGTGCATGAGATCCAGATATAAACTGATTTCTAACAAGTGAGCTTTCAGCTCCTAAAACATATGAAAATACTTCCTCAATTGCACTTCTTCCTATATCATCATATCCATATCCTGTCGTAGATGAAAAGTGTCCTTCTGATATTTTAGCTTTATTAAATGCACTTAATACTTTAATACTATTTTTCATGCATAAATCATCTATTTTTTTAAACTCATCTTCTAGTTTTTTCTCACACTCATTTACATAATCATATGCTTTTTTATTTATATAATCTTTCATATTAATCAAACTCCATAGTTATAATACTACCACTTTTAATATTTTTATCAAGTGTTAACTCATATATTTTCTCTGCTACCTCAAAGGGTTCAACTAATCTTTTTTGACTAGTTCTTTTAAGTTCTTGACCTAAAAATTCTTCACTCATTTCCATTGTGCTTTTTGTATTTATCCAAGGAAGAAGAACTGATACAAATTTATTATTAAGATTTGAAATAGAAAAACATTTACTAATCATATTAACTCCTGCTTTACTTACTGAATAATCCATATTATATTCATTATAAGTTGAAACACTATCAAGCGATGATATATTAATAACAATTCCGTTATTCATATAATTTAACGAGTACTTAGTGACTAAAAATGTACCTACAACATTTACTTCTAGTACCTTCATAAATTCTTCTTTCGATTTTAAATCATAAGTATTATCAGCATAATATGACGCATTATTAATTAAAATATCAATTCCACCTAGCTTATCATTAGTAAACTTAATCATGTTTATAACTTCTTTTTCGTTAGTAATATCACATTTTATACTATATATTTTAACATTGTAATTTTTTTCAACATCATATTTTAGTTCTTCTGCCTTTTTTTCATTAGTTAAATAACTAAATACAATATTATAGTTATTTTTAGCAAAAAATGTTACCACTTCTTTTCCAATACCAACTGCTGCACCTGTTATTAATACATTTTTCATTAAAACAACCTCCAAAAAATATTATAACAAAAAATATATAAGTGTAAACTTATATATTTAATTACTATTTATTTTAGTTAATGTTTGATTAATTTGTGAAGATTCTACATTAGTTACATTATACCAACCATATTCAACCATTTTATCATATGTTAATGCTTGATGATTCATTGTTTCATTTAAGGCGTATTTTAAAAGTTCTCTTATATCATTATTTGAACTTTCTAAAGTACCATGAACATATACTTCAACAGTACTTTTTAATACTAATAAATAGTTGTCCATT
>CAZFXQ010000075.1:0-5097 GCA_964523265.1 uncultured Muribaculaceae bacterium
ATTTAAGTATTCTAAATTGGTTAAATTATTTACATTTATTTCACTTAGGTTATTACTAGATAAATTTAAGTGTTCTAAATTGGTTAAATTATTTACATTTGTTTCACTTAGGTTATTACTAGGTAAATTTAAGTATTCTAAATTGGTTAAATTATTTACATTTATTTCACTTAGGTTATTACTAGATAAATTTAAGTGTTCTAAATTGGTTAAATTATTTACATTTGTTTCACTTAGGTTATTACTAGGTAAATTTAAGTATTCTAAATTGGTTAAATTATTTACATTTATTTCACTTAGGTTATTATTATATAAATCCAAACATATTAAATTTGTTAAATTACTAATATTTATTTCACTTACGTTATTATTTTCTAAATACAATTCTTCCAAATTAACCAACTTTTCAATACCAGTTGCATCATCTATATTTGCATTAGAAGCAGATAAAGATGTAATCGTTGCTAACTGCTTATCTGTAATTACATCACCATAAGATAAACTAGCACTATTTTCCTCATTATAACTATCAATTACCCTTTGATATAAATTACCATTTCTAAAACCTGCTTGATAACATGCTGTTCCTTCCTCACATGAAATTCCATAATAATCTGATTCACCTTTTAATCTTTTTGTATTTATATTAGTTAATGTATATGTTATTGATAATATTGCAATAAATGCGATACTTAAAGCTACTACTTTTATTATTCTTCTTTTTTTTATTTCACTATTAGATGGTCTTCCTATCTTTCTTTTAAACATAACAAACACTCTCCTATTCTTGTGTTTATTATACCATTAACCCCCCCCCCTAGCGTCAATTAGCAAAACTTCTATTAGACATTCTTTGACAAAAAAAAGAATATTACAAAAATATCCTTTTTAACTTACCATTCTACTTTTCATTTTTGCCAATACTTTTTTTTCTAATCTTGAAACGTAAACCTGATTTACTCCCATTATTTTTGCAACTTCACTTTGCGTTAAATCATTAAAGTATCTATCTATTAACAGTTTTTTTTCATCTATACTTAGGTATTTAAACGCTTCTTTTAAATCAAGCATTTCTTCATTTGATATTTTTCTTTTATTATCACCAGTAACGTCAAGTAGAGTCAATTCTTTTCCATCATCATTTATTATTTCATATAAACTTCTTACTTTTATGCTTGCTTCTTTTGCATATATGACTTTTTCTTCTGATATGCCAAGCATTAAAGAAATATCTTTTATACTAGGTTCATAACCTCTTACGTCTTTATGTTTTTGGATATATTCATTTATTTTCTTTCCAAGTCTTATTATATCTTTACTAATCTTTATACTCTTGTTTTCCCTTGCTACCTTACTTACTTCCCCTACAATATATGGAAAAGCATACGTTGAAAACTTAACATTTTTACTTTTATCAAAATTATTATAGGCATTAATAAGTCCTAGCATTCCTGCTTGATACAAATCATCTTTATCAGCATAATTATAATATTTTAAACAAATACTATGTACTAAGTTGCTATTTTCTTTTATCAAATCACTTAAATTCAAATATGTATCTATCACTATATCACGACCTTTTCAAAAACTTTAAGTTCATTTTCAAGATTAACTAATTTTTTTAATTCTTTTATATTTCCTCCGTATAAAAAGAATTCCCCATTTATTTTTTTTATTACCTTTTTTAATATTTTTATTTCTTTAATAGCATCATCACTTATTTTCTCTAATCCATATGTATTTAATACAACATATTTGATTCCTGTTGATATAATCACCTCCCTTACTTCTTCTTTAAATACTTTTATATTTTTATCATCAAATACACCATATAATCTCACAAACAATATTCCTTTTCTAAATTCCATTGATACGTTTAGCAACTTAATTCCTCCTAGTAATATCATTTAATCACTACTATTTTTATTTTAAAAGGGATTCGACATATCATTACAAAAAAAGAAACATACAAAATTTGCATGTTTTTTCTTCTTTAAATAATTAATTATATTTTCTTTCTTCTAACAAATATACGAATAACGTAGTATAAAAAGATAGCCATTATGATAACATATATCAAAGTCAACGCTGTGTTTACCATATCCATATCTTTTGTATATTTACTTATTACATCAGGTACTGAATTAGGAATATATGAATTAATCATCTTCTTAATATCCTTTGATGGTATATAACCTTTTATTATATTAAGTATTCGAAAAGCTATATCAATCATTCCAAAACCAAACATATAAGTTTGAAATCTCTTACCATAAACAATTACAAAAACAATAAGCACTGCTAAAACAATTAAATCAATATACATAACTTCCTCCTTAAAATCAAAAAAAGTAACATATGTTACTTTTATTTATACTTGGTGGACCGTTAGGGATTCGAACCCTAGACCCACTGATTAAGAGTCAGTTGCTCTACCAACTGAGCTAACGGTCCAAAAATAAATACTTTTAAAGTATAACATAAAAGAAAACATTTGACAAGTAATATTTACTATACGTAAATTATATCATAAAAGTATTTAATTTTTTATATTTTTTAAAAATTTTCTTCAACACTAGGTATTCTAACAATCCATTTTGTATAACACTTTACATATTCTTGCTTTTTACCTTTTACTATAACATCTTTTGAAGACTTAAAATATGTCACTTCATTTGTTGACATACCATCTTGTCTTTCAAGTGAGGTTGTATACGCAACAACAGGATGCCCAACTAATGTTATGCTTAAACGAGCTGCACCTTCTTCTGTAAAAAATGAATACCAACAAAAACCTAAACATATAACCATTATTATTATATTAACTATCTTAGTTCCTGCTTTAATTAAAAATATAAGTATTGCTATAATAATAAATAAAGATACATATTTAGATACTTCCATCGGAATACTAAATGTCATAATATCAACTCCTTTTGTCAAATAAATTATACTATATTATTTTTCTTTTTTAAAGTATCATAATAAAAATTATGTTTAATTAACAATTTTATTATCTTTTTTAACATAACTATTTAATGTTTTGTTTCTATCTTCATCCACATATTCACAAAAATCAGGTAATACTTTTTCTACAAAACCATTATACAATTCTACTACACGCCTATATTTTTTTAATAAATCCGCAAAGTAAGTAATATGCTTACCAATTATTTCACTATTTAGTATTTCATTCCACCACATTATGCTATATAAATTTTCAGTTTTTTCAATAACACCATTTTCCGAAACAATAATTTTAGCATCCCCACAACTGTATACTTTTTTCACAATTTCCTCCTATATTTCAATTAATTCATAATCCTTTGTTCCTAGTCCTATCTTTTCCGAATAATCAAGTATATGTCTTCCTTTTCTTGTGTCCACTCTTTCTATCATTTTCTCTTTACCTTTATCATGACTATTCCATATAGCATCAATAAATGCCGCATCATTAGAAACTGGATCTAAAGAAGCAAAAATACCAATATCACTCATTACAGGATTTCCTTGATGTGCATCACAATCACACTCTATACTAATATCATTTGCAACAGTTATATAAATAATTGGAATAGTTTTTTCTTTTAAATAATCACTCACTGCCTTTGCTGCTTCTGCCATTGATTCTATAAAATCTATTTGTTCATATTTTATACACCAACACTTATTTGGATCTTCAGTTTTCCCACATGAATGAATATAAGCTTTTCCATTTCGAGATGCTATTCCAATTGATTGATTTTTTAAATTTGCTCCAAATCCACCCATTGCGTGACCTTTACCATGTGCTAAATTAACTATAGCATCATATTTTTTTATACCTTCACCAATAATATCATATTTCAGGTGTTTGCCGTTATGAACTGGTATTTTAAATTCACCTAACCCATCTATTATTTCAACTCCCTGTCCCATATCTACAAAACCATGTTCTTTAGCCACTTTTAAATGTTCTATAGCATCATTTCTAAATCCAGGATATGCAGTATTACATTCTATTATCGTTCCATTTAACATATCAACAAATGGTTTAATTAATTCTTTTTTTAAGTATCCTTTCGAACCTTTTTCACCAGTCGATACCTTAATTCCAATATTACCTGCTAAATTAACACCTAGTTTTTTATATATTCTAATTAAAGAATTACTTGTTATTTCTTTTGTAAAATAAACTTTTGACATTATTATTTCCTTTCATATATATTTATTATAACACAAAAAAACAGATTAATAATTAATCTGTTATACATACTTTAAATATTTAATTACATAATTATCTTTTTTAGTATTATTAATAATACCAACATATTTGTATTTTCCATATCTTCTTATACTAAAAATATCATTTTCTTTTAACACATAAGTATTTTTTAAAAGTATATTATTATTTAATATTACTTCCTTATTATTTATTTTATTTAAGACTTCTTTTCTATTGACACCTATTATTTTAGAAATCACATTATCTATTCTAAGACTTGTTACAACATGTGTTAATTCTTCATATTTTCTTTCATAATTTTTCATAACTTCAAGTGATATTTTATCTAATGATATATTATAGTTTCCTATCTTATTTAGATTGCTTTTTATAAATTCATCTAAATTACTTAATATATAAAAGTAATAATTATCATTATCTATTATAATATCACCTAAATAAGATGATGAAATATTAAGTGACAAAATACTACCAAGTATATCTTGATGTCTTAACTTATTTATACTATTTATTTTATAAAGTGATACACTAGGTAATTCATCATTATACAAAATTATTTTTTCTGATGACTTGTTAGGATAAAAAACTTTATAATCTTTATCTTTAATTTCTTTTTTTATTATATTATATTCATTAAAATCTAAAAAAAGAGTTTCTTTTCCGTTAGCTAATTTTTGAACGCTATTTTTTATTTTATATATATCTTTTTTCATTTTAACCTATTATTCTATTTAAGTAATTAATTACATAATGATTACATGGTGGGGTATTTTTGGAGCTGTAATTGCAACAGCGATTTCGCATGGGCTACAGTTTTTGTTTCATCAGCTGGCAAGATTCACCCTGGCCCTACACAACATTTTGGTGTAGGT
>CAZFXQ010000076.1:0-861 GCA_964523265.1 uncultured Muribaculaceae bacterium
CCTATCAAGACCAATTAATTTATCAAACTCATTTAAAAATGAATCAAACTTACTTATATCATATCCCGCATCATTTAAATGACATGTATCTAAACATACTCCTAACTTATCATTTAATTTAACATTATCTAATATGTACTTTAAATGTTCTAACTTAAAGCATAATTCACTACCTTTACCAGCCATTGTCTCTAGGTATATAGTAACAGATTGATTCTCATCTAAAACTTCATTCAAGGCATTTATAATGTTATTTAAGCCTGTTTCTTCATCCAAGTTAACAAAACTACCAGGATGTAAAACTAATCTTTTAATACCTAACTTTTCACATCTTTTTATTTCTTCTTTTAAGAAATTTATAGCAAAATTATATTTATCTAAACTTTCATTGTTAGCTAAATTAATAATATATGGGGCATGAACTACAACATTATTAATATCTATATTGTTTTCTTTTAATAACTTAATCGCTTCTTTTGTTAACTCATCATTAATAACACACCTTTTTGTATTTTGAGGTGCTCCTGTATAAAACATAAAAGTATTTGCATTATAAGATAATGCTTCTTTAGTACTTTTTAATAATTGTTCATTTGAATCAAAAGATACATGACTTCCAATTAATAACATAAAACTCACCTTTTTCCCATATTAATATCATATATAAATAATTATAAACTAATATTTATAATATGTAAAACTATAATTTATATTAGATTTTTCTAATATATAAATAACATAAAACTATCTTATTATTCATATTTACATTAAATTTTTCTAACATATAAATAACATAATTATTATATAAAACTATAGTAAAAATACCATTTTCATCATATATTTTTAATATTTTTATAATAT
>CAZFXQ010000076.1:871-5038 GCA_964523265.1 uncultured Muribaculaceae bacterium
TAAACTAATATTTAAAATATGTAAAACTAATATAAATCTAACATAATAATTATTTTAAAATATACTTTATCTATAAGTAAAATAACATATTAATCACACATAAATAATATTTAATTAAGATAATAACACTTTTAATTCCATATTTATATTAGAATTTTCTAATGTATAAATTATATAATTATCACTCTGAACTATCTTTACACTAATACTCAAATCATTTTTACATTAGAAAAATCTAATATAAAAATATCATAATCATAATTTAAAATTATTTATATTCTATTATAAAAGTATTGTTTATATCAGTTTTTTCTAATATATTTATCGTATTAATATTATATTTATATTATTTTTTTATACTATTTTACTTATGTTATTTTCATTTATTTTTCTTGTAAAAGTTTCTTTTTCGACACAAAAACATTACTTTTATGTAATGTTTTTACGTTATTTTTGTTTTATAAAAATAACCTTTTTATCTTCCTTTTTTATTCTTTTTATAATAAAAACAATTAATGCTTTTCATTAATTGTTTTTTAGTATTTTTTATTATTGTTTAGTAACTCCACCATCGGCATCAAAACATACTTTTATAATGTACTTACCAGTACATGCATCTGTAACTGGACAATCATCTGTACCTGATACATCAATACTTGTTGAATCAGCAGTTAAAGTAACAGCATAGTGTTTGTCATCAGTACAAAGTGCTGAACCTCCAGCTGCTGCAGCATGTCCTTTCTCAATTTTTAATTTTAAATTTTGATAACTGTAATTATTTTTGGTATCTAATGTGCATGCTGTTGAAGCGTTTGCATCATCACATTCCTTAATATCTTTTAACATAATATCACTTCTTATTTGTGTTGCAAGTGTATCATATGAACTTAAGAATGTGTTTTTTCTTGAAGCAGTTATTATCCTACTTACTATTGGTATTGCGATACCGATTAATAGTGCTAGGATTACTACTACTGCTAACATTTCTACTAATGTGAATCCTTTCTTTTTATTATTTTTCATTTTTTATTTCATCTCCTTCTATTTTTTATATTTTTTACACTTTAAGCTTATCATGAATAAAATAAATAGTCAATATTATTATTTACAATTTTAAAAATAATTTACGCTTTATTTATTGTAATTGTAAAATTTACATTTTTTGGCAAAAATAAATATACTAGATTTTTATAAATATATTATTTATATATTATGAAATTTTGTTTGCTTTCTCAAAGTGAAAATCACTTAATACAAAATATCCTTTTTATCTTCCTTTTTTATTCTTTTTATAATAAAAACAATTAATGCTTTTCATTAATTGTTTTTTAGTATTTTTTATTTTTGAGTTACTTTTCCATCTGTATCAATGCAAATCGTTATCGTTTTATTATCTGCTCCACAAGCACCACTTACTGGACATTTAGAACTTAAGTTAGTTAAAGTACTATCGCTAACTAACGTAACTTTATGTTCTGCATTTGATGTTGTACAATAACTAGAACCATCTACAACCGTCAATGATAAATTATCATATGTATACTTTGCTCTACAATCTGTGTCAGTTGCACATCTTGTATATGCAGTTGTTGATAACAATATATCACTTCTTATTTGTGTTGCAAGTGTATCATATGAACTTTTTACACTATTTAATCTTACCGTTTTAATAATGGTATTTACAATTGGTATTGCGATACCGATTAATAGTGCTAGGATTACTACTACTGCTAACATTTCTACTAATGTGAATCCTTTCTTTTTATTTATAAAATACATTTACTTTCAAATAAAAAGAACTATCATTTTGATAATTCTTAATACTTTTTAATTAATTTTTTTATTTTAGGTTTAAGATCATAAATTTCTTTATGTGTTATAATTCCTGATTTATCAATTGATACTTCTGGAATTACAATACCTGTTTCAAGTTCTATCCAATCTGCCAATAATCTTCTATGACAAAAGTGTTCTTTATTAATATCAGATCCTGGCATTTCATGACAAAGCAAAATTATTTCTTCCCCAAATTTTTGTTTTAAAGTATCTATTAATACATTTGGATTTAAATCTTTCAATCTTAAATTATAAAATTCTTTTATATACCAGTTAATTAATTCATCTTCCGATAGTTTATCGGGGTTTTTATCATAGTATTGCCATAAATATAATCTTGGTGACATTTTTTTATATAGTTTTCCATAGAATCCCCAAGCATTTCCACCATCACCAGTAATTGATACTAAATTACCGCTTTTTGCATTCGCATAACAACTTGTCCCTTTTATAATCATTTAAACCACCCTAAATTGATTCATATTACACTACATACATATAATTTTCACTTTCTTTTTTTATTTTTAAAATCTTATCTATGTTGGTAATTTTTTATTTACTTTTACATACTTCTTCTTTTATATCATTATTTTCATCAAACTCAACATTCAATACTTTACGACTTGCTAAATAATCACACATATGTACAAATCTTTGTCTTGAAGACTCTGGTTTAGGAAGCACTACATCACTATAATTATTAGTGTTCCAAGGTCCCATATGAGATGATATCACATCTACCATAAAATCTATTTCTTTATCAGTTAAATCTGTTTTAGCCTTATTTTCACGTATATAATTACTTATTAGTATTGGATGATCAAATCTTGTAAAATCATCTTTTTCTAACCCTGATTTTAGTCCATCATGAAGTATTAATGACATAATCATTAAATCTTTTTCATTATTTGTATATGCACCTGTTATACTTTCATCCATATACATTTCATATGCTATTCTAACCGCTACTTTAGTATGTCTTACTAAACCACACTCTCCTTGTGCAAACAATGGATGATACTTACCTGTAGACGTTGCAGGTACATTAAAAAAATAATCTGGTAATAAACTTATTAATTCTTTTATACTTTTCTTATATTTTTCATTTTTTATATAATTTATTTCTTTTTCAAATACTTTTATTTTATCCTCTTTTGTCATAATTACCTCTATTTATTAATAATTGTTTTTAAGTAAAGAGCACACAAGAAATTTTTAGGAAATAGTATAATTAAATTATTTAATACCCTGCTTTTTTCCTTATTCATTTCACTATACATAGTATATATTATTTCTTTACTAAGTGTATCCTTACTTATTTTAGTTAAATCTGTTTTCTTTTTAGCTTTAAACTTTAAAAAAGCCTTTTTTATTAAAACATTCATATAAGATGTTCTATATATTAATGAATCGTCTATATTATAAATACTTGCCAAATCTTCTATTATTGATAAAAATTTATCTTTTTCTATTGTTTTAAGTAATTTATCATATCTTAACATATGTTTTTTTAAATAAATCTCAACATTTATATAAAATCTATCATTTATTCTTTCAAAATTTCTATTTATAGAATTCTTTTTAAATGTATATTTATTTCCATCTAATAATCCATATTCTTTTAAACAATCATTATATCCATATTTTAATGCTTTTTTAGAAGCATATTTTTCCATAACCAAAAAGTTTTCTAAATCATTTTTAGGTGCTATATACTTAATATTTATAGCGTTAATTGTTTTTCTTTTTCTTCCAACTGCTTTTAAATCTATTGCTATTACTTCTTTAGCACCCATTTTTATAGCTAAATTAATAGGCATATTATCATAATAACCACCATCAATATATTTTTTATTATCAATATTAGTCATCTTAATAGCAGGAAAAGCAGAAGATGACGCAAGTAAATAATCTACTAGTTTTTCTTTTTTTATTTTATCTTTTGTAAGTTCAACGGGTTTTAAAGAAGGAAATCTAACAGTTACTAATCCATAATTGACATTAGAATTATAAAATTTATCAAGATCAATATTATCCTCTAATGTCTTTCTTAAAGCATCAGTATTAAGCCCACCTTTGGTTGCTCCTTTAGCATAATTAAGCGTTATTTTCTTTTTTCCTTGTTTAGTAAAATAAGTATCTTTTTTATCCATATCAAAAACATAACTATAATTTATGTTATTCCATAATTTATATGCTTTTTTAAAGTCATTTGATGCCATTAAAACCCCGTTTATAGATCCAATAGATGTACCCGTTACTATATCATATTTAATCCCTAACTTTCTAAGTGCTCTCCATACTCCTATTTGATATGCACCTTTACCTCCA
>CAZFXQ010000077.1:0-4943 GCA_964523265.1 uncultured Muribaculaceae bacterium
TTCTTTTACTTCAGATTCTGATATATCCTTATAATAAACTGTTTTATTATGAAGTAAGGCATCTAATTTAATTAAATCACTCATTTTTTGTTCATCCGGAGTTTTTATTTCCATTTCATATTTATAAATATAAATATCATTATCACTAAATAATAATTTAGGCATGTAATTAAAGCCTCTAGAACTTAAATAATTATATAATTGATTAATATTATTATTTTTTTTTACAACAAACTTATTGTCATTTAAATCCGTACAAATTGTTGCATTATTATATAATTCATACTTCTTAATATTCTTTAACCTATTATTAATAGTACCATACAAATGATTATTCATCATTTTTAACAAGTGGTACAATTATTTTAGAACCTAAAACAATATTTTTTATATCATTATATTTTTCTAATTCATCTGTTGTTACTTTGTATTTTTCTTTTATTGTCTCTATATTCTCATTATCCCTTATTATATGAATTTTATATGTGACATATTTTTCTTCAGCAGCTAAAAAATCACCACTTATACTAGATATATTTATTTTTTCATCATTACTATCTAACTTATTATCACTTAAATCAGTAATTATTTCTTCTTTTTCCTCAATAATAGGTTGTGTGCTTTCTTCTTTTTGATTATCTATAACATTCGTTTTAATTATTTTTTCTTCTTCGATACATCTTTCATTTTTTTTCATATAAACCAAATTATCAACTAATACAATAATATGAACACGTAATTTTTCCTCATCTATTATTTCATAATAAAAATCATCTATATTAATTTTTACTTTTGAAGCATCATATTTATCATCTAAAGTAATATCAAAATCTAAAGTTTCTTCAAACTCTTCTTCACTTACACTTACCATGCTTATTTTATATTTACCACTTACAATAAATGCACCAATTATTGAATCATTATTTTCCATTTTTAAATTCTGTTCTAATGAAATACTTGTTATTTCATAAATTTTACTTTTAAAATTAATATCCTTAACAAAAGGTATCGTTTGTTTCATGCAATTCATCTCCATTCAATTAAGAATATGAAAAAAAAGATACGAAAATTACTATTTTTTCTTATCTTTTTTAAATATTTCATCAAATATTTCTGAATAATTTTCAACCAAAATAAACTCTATTTCCTTTTTTACTTCTTTAGGTATTTCATCTAAATCATGATTATTTTTATTTGGAATAAAAATCTTTTTAATTCCTGCTTTATATGCCCCAATTGCCTTTTCTTTTAAACCACCAATAGGAAGAACCTTACCAGTTAATGTAATTTCACCAGTCATTGCATAAGTTGATGGTACACTTTTTTTTGTTATCGAACTTATTATTGCAGTTGTAAGACAAGTGCCTGCTGAAGGTCCATCTTTTGGTACGGCGGCTTCAATTGCATTGATATGAACACATAAATCATCAAACTTTACTTTATCAACACCATACTCTTTTGCATGACTTTTTATATGCCCTAATGCTATTGAAATACTTTCCTTCATCACATCACCTAAATTACCTGTGGTAATTATTTTTTCTTTAGCTTCATAAGTTACAACTTCAATTGGTAAAATGTCACCACCAAATGTAGTATATGCAAGACCATTTACAATTCCTGGTATATCATTTGCTAATATATCTGTTTTATCATATTTTGGTTTTCCTAAAAATTCCTCTAATTTTTTGTCAGTAACATTTACTTTAATTGTGTTTTCGTTTTTTTCAAGCATTTGCTTTACATACTTTCTAATTATTTTTTCAATTACTCTTGAAAGTTCCCTAACACCAGCCTCTTTTGTATAATTAGTAATAATTTTTAAAATGATATCATCAGAAAATTTTATACCATCATTTAAATTATATTCTTCTTCGCATAGTTTTATTAAATGTTCTTTTGCTATAAATAATTTTTCATATTCCGTATAACTAGAAAGTTTTATTATCTCAAGTCTATCTTTTAGCTCCTCTGGTATTTGTTCTATGTAATTAGCAGTTAAAATAAACATTATTTTTGATAAATCATATGCTTCTTCTACATAATTATCATAAAATCTATCATTTTGCTCTGGATCTAAAACTTCAAGCAAACTACTTGCCGGATCCCCCTTAATATCTTTAGTCATTTTATCTACTTCATCAATTAGAAACACAGGATTATTAGATCCACATTTTTTTAACGCATTAATTATTCTACCTGGATTAGCCCCCATATATGTTCTTCTGTGTCCAATTATTTCAGCAGGATCATTAACACCACCAACAGATATTTTTACAAATTTTCTGTTCATAGCATCTGCAATTGATTTTGCAAGGGATGTTTTACCTACGCCAGGAGGTCCTACTAAACATATAATTGGTGCCTTATTAGACACACTTCTTTCTTTAACTGCCAAATACTCAATAATCCTTGTTTTAATATCATCAAGTCCATAATGTGATTCATCTAATACTTCTTTTACTTTATTTAAATCTTTATTATCTTTTGTATATGTATTCCAAGGAAGAGATAGTAATACATCAATGTAATTCCTTATTATTCCAACTTCAGGAGAAGCTGATGGAGTTGATTCATATTTTTTTAATTCTCTTTGTAATTTCTTAATAATATTTTTTGGGGCTTTTAATTTTTCTATTTTTTCTCTTATTTCTGTTACATCATCATCTTTTGATGATATATCTCCTAATTCTTCTTTAATTAATCTTATTTTTTCTCTTAATATAAATTCTTTTTGATTATTATCTAGTTCTTTTTTTAATTTTACATCAATGTTTTTTTCAATTTCAAAAATATCTAGTTCTTTTTGAATATCCTCTAAATTCATCATTACCCTACTATGCGGATTTATCATATTCAAAAATTCTTGCTTACGTTCAAAAGAAGTAGGCATATAATTTGCTATAACATCTGCTAATTTACTTACACCATTAATGTTACTTACAATTGATAATATACTATTTGAAGCATATGGAACCTTGTTAATATACTTCTCAAGTTCAGTTTTAAGTTTTATAACTAATGCCTTTTCATCATTAGAATCAAACGCATATTTAATAGGAGGTTTTATTTTACATGCAAAAACTTCACTTTCGTTTTCATACAAAAAAACTTCATCGATAACAGCTCTTTTTCGTCCTTCAATTGTTATTCTAATGCATCCATTAGGTAACGTAGTTCTTTTAGTAATCTTTCCAATTACACCCAAATCAGGTAATTTTTTTATTTCTACTTTATCATCATTAAAATTATTTGGTGATATTAAAAGTACAAAGCCATCATGATTTTTTGTTGCTAAATCAATTATTTTAGTATCTAATTCATCCATTAAATCTATCTTTAATTCAGCATAAGGAAGTACCACAATTCCTCTTAATAATATTACTGGTAAATTTGTTTTAATCATAATATACCTCCCTAAAAACACAAATCAAAATTTACTTTTTATTATAAACTATGTAACTTAAAAGTCAATCATTTTCCGACAATTTTTGCACCTATTTCAAAAAAAAATAAAAATGGTAAAACTCACCATTTTTATATCTTATTTTTTTAATATTTCAATTACTTTTGAAACTAATACATCATATTTAAGCATCTCAATTCCACCAAATGCTTTGATATACTCATCTTTATCCATATTATGTTTTTTGGCTTTTTCTAAAGCTTCATTTAATGCTTCTTTATCTGTTGCTTTTAAATTTTCTTTTTTTATTATCTCATCAATTGCAAAACGTAATTTGATTCTTTTTTCAGCTTCACCATGCATCTGATTTTTTAAATCTTCTTCTTTAGAATTTGTAAATTTATAATATTGATCCAAAGTAATACCTTGCATTTTTAAACGTTCCTCATATTGTTTTAACATTTCATCAATTTCTTCGTGTACTAATTCATGAGGTATCTCAACTTCAGTTTCTTTTAGTAATGCTTCAAATAAGCTATCTATGTATTTGTTTTCAGCCTCATACTCTTTTTGATTAGTCATCTGCTCTTTAACTGTCTTTTTTAAATCTTCTTTTGTTTTAACATCTTCTAATCCTAAATCCAAAAAGAAGTCTTCATTTAACTCTGGATATACTTTTTCTTTTACTTCATGGACTTTTACTTTAAATACAACAGGTTTACCTCTTAATTCCTCTGCTTGGTAATCATTTGGAAATGTTACATTAATATCCTTTTCATCACCTGCTTTAAGTCCAATTAAACTTTCCTCAAAACCAGGTATAAAAGAATGTGATCCTATTTCAAGTGGATAGTTTTCACCCTTACCCCCTTTAAAAGGTTTACCATTATCAAATCCTTCAAAATCAATAATTGCTGTGTTTCCATTTTCTATTTTTCCATCTTTAACTGATAAATCTGCATATTCATTTCTCATTTTTTCTATTTCACTATCTACATCTTTAGCAGTGATTTTTACATTTTCTTTTTTCACATTTAAATTTGTGTACTTCTTGATTTTTACTTCTGGTTTAGTCGTAAATATAAAATTATATATAACACTTTCTTCATCAGCTTTTTCTAAACTTACTTGTGGTGTAATGATTGGTGTATCTTTTAATTTTTCTAATGCTTTTTTATAAGCCTCATTCATATAACTATCGACAGCATCAACTATTAACCCTTGCTTACCATATTTTTTTTCATAGATATCTCTTGGCGCTTTACCAGGTCTAAATCCATCGATTTTTGCATTTTTATTTGCCTTATTAAATGCATTATCAATTTGTTTTTTCCATTCATCACCTTTTATTTCTATCTTTATTTCATGAATATTGTTTGCTTTCTTTTCTTTTTTTACTTCTTTTTTCTCTGCCATAATCCTTTTCCTTCCTAAATACTAATGTATTATATCTTATTTTTACATAATTTACAAGCATCTTTTTATCAGCTGTTAGTTCTTCCACCATGATGCTTTTTAGCATCTAATAATTCAAATA
>CAZFXQ010000078.1:0-4636 GCA_964523265.1 uncultured Muribaculaceae bacterium
AGTCATTTTTCACCCTTTTATTTAATATATTATTTATATAATTTATTTTATTAATGGAGAGAATATGAGTAAAATGATTAGGAAACTTATTCTTTTAAAAGATGATATAGAAGAAAATTTAAATGATAAAAAATATATAAAATTTTTAGATGATGAAAATAAACATGCTATGTTTTATAATCCAATAATTGCACCACCTGATTTTAAAGAGTATTTAAAAGAACATAATATAAAAGAAGCATATGAGGTAAAAGATATTGATACACTAAATAAGTATCGTGATAAAGTGTATACATTTGAAACAGTAAATGGTATATATAATGTTAAATGTGGTGTAGATGAACTTTTTAAATATGTAATTTTTGTTGATCAGGGAATAGTGTTAGATTTAGGTTTTCAAAGATATTGTTTTAATGTTAAAGATGGTTTTATATATCTTAAGAAATTTAAGTATAATTATAATAAAGAATATTGTTATGTATCTGATTATTGTTTAGATAGTTTAAAAGATTATATGGTAAAGACACTAGAGGTAGTACCTGGTATTTTGAAGTTTGTTGATGATGAAAAAATGAATACAAAAATTTTAAAAAAATGAAAAAGTATTATAATATATTACTAATCACATAATATTTATGTGATTTTTTTCTTGTTTTATTATATAATATTATTTAGGTGATTAACTTGAAAAGAAGTGAAGTAGAAAGAAGTAGATTAAGTCCAATGATGAGACAGTACATGGAAGTTAAAGATAATTATGAAGATGTAATACTGTTTTATCGTATTGGGGATTTTTATGAGATGTTCTTTGAAGATGCTATTAATGTGTCCCGTGATTTAGAACTTACTTTAACAGGTAAAAATGCAGGGCTAGATGAACGTGTTCCAATGTGTGGTGTTCCTCATCATGCTAGTAATATATATATTGAAAAACTAGTTGAAAAAGGTTATAAAGTAGCAGTATGTGAACAAGTAGAGGATCCTAAAGATACTAAAGGAATAGTTAAAAGAGAAGTACTTCAAGTAGTATCTAAAGGTACTGTTATGATGGATGATATGCTTGATTCTAAAGTAAATAATTTTATTGGTGCAATTAAAGATTTAAAACATTGTTACTCACTTTCTTATTTAGATTTATCTACTGGAGAATTTTATACGGTATTAGTGGAATCAGATATTAACAAAATAGTAAATGAAGTATTAAATGATAATATAAATGAATTAATAATTGATAATGATATTAGTATTGAATTGGTTAATCTATTAAAAAATGAACACGGAATTATTATATCCCATGAAAATAATGACAAGGAAATTCATGAATATAAATCATTATATGAAAACATTGATGATATCAGATACATAACATCTATTGTTATGCTTTTAAATTATTTGAACGATTCTCAAAAAAGAAGTTTGGATCATTTGCAAAAAGTTGTAGTTAAAGATTACAATAATTATTTAAAAATGGATGTTAATACAAAAAGAAATTTAGAATTAACTTTAAATTTAAGAACAAAAGAAAGAATGTATTCTTTATTGTGGCTTTTAGATAAAACAAAAACAGCAATGGGATCACGTATGCTTAAAAGCATGATTGAAAATCCTTTAGTAAGTAAAAAAGAAATAGAAAAAAGATATGATATGGTTCAAAAATTATCAGAAGAATTCATATTAAAAGATGAGCTTAAGGAATTACTAAATGAAGTCTATGATTTAGAAAGATTATCTGGAAAAATTTCTTATGGTAATGCTAATGCAAAAGATTTACTTCAATTAAAAGCATCAGTTAAAGTATTACCAAGTATTATTAAAATAGTAAATGATTTATCATTTGATTTACTAATAGATGATTTTGTTGATTTATATGATTTTTTAGATAAAAGTATTTATGAGGATGCACCCATTGGTTTAAAAGAGGGATATTTAATTAAAGATGGATATAGTAAAGAATTAGATGAGCTTAAAGAATCAAGACGTGGTGGTAAGGATTTTATAGCTAAATTAGAAGATGAAGAAAAAAAACGTACTGGTATTAAGAATTTAAAAGTAGGATATAATCGTATTTTTGGTTATTATATTGAAGTATCAAAGGGTAATTCTAAATATGTAACAGATGAGTTCGGGTATGAAAGAAAACAAACTCTTGCAAACTGTGAAAGATTTATTACACCACTTTTAAAAGAAAAAGAGCAATTAGTATTGGGTGCAGAAGAAAAAATAATAAATTTAGAGTATGAACTTTTTATTGATATTAGAAATAAAGTAAAAGAATTGATTCCAAAACTACAATTAACTGCTAAATCTTTAGCATTACTTGATTGTATGATGTCATTTTCTTATGTATCAGAAGATAATGGGTATGTAAGACCTATACTTACTGATAATAAGAAAGTAGAAGTGATTGAAGGAAGACACCCAGTTGTTGAAAAAGTACTAACTGGTGAATTTGTAAAAAATGATATAATTTTTGATAAAGGTTATTTTATGCAATTAATCACAGGGCCTAATATGGCTGGTAAATCAACATATATGAGGCAAATGGCTATGATAGTTATTATGGCTCAAATAGGATGTTTTGTTCCTTGTAAAAGTGCAATACTTCCTATATTTGATAAGATATTCACTCGTATAGGAGCATCAGATGATTTAGTATCTGGTAGATCAACATTTATGGTTGAGATGATGGAGGCTAATAATGCAATAGAAAATGCAACAGAAAATAGTTTAATATTATTTGATGAATTAGGACGAGGTACTGCTACATACGATGGTATGAGTTTAGCACAAGCTATTATTGAGTATATACATGATAATATAAAGGCAGTAACATTATTTTCTACGCACTATCATGAACTTACGGGAATTACAAAAAATAAAAAACATATTAAAAATGTTCATGTTAAAGCACACGAAGAAGATGGTAACATAACCTTTTTACATAAAGTTGAAGAAGGAAGTATTGATAAAAGTTATGGTATTCATGTTGCAAGACTTGCTAATATGCCAAATTCTTTAATAAAAAGAGCTGAAGAAATATTAAAAACACACGAAAGTAAAAATAAAAAAAGTGAAGTTATAAGTCAAATAAGTATGAATTTAGATGAAACATTTGATAATAATGATAAATATGATATAATAATTAAGAAAATTAATGAAGTTGATCCGCTTAGAACAACTCCACTTGATGCTTTAAATATATTATATGATCTAAAAAAAGAAATTGATAAAAAGTAAAGGTTAAGGTGATATTAGATGGAAGAAGAAGCAAGAAGTGTTCAAATACCTATAAAGGCAATTGTTGAGCAAGCTATGCAAAGAAATGGTGCAAGGTATGAAGAAGATGAGTTTAATTTACTTAGAAAGTATTTTATTGCATGTTTAAACTTAGGATATTTAACACCAAATGATTTAGTATTAATGGTTAATAAATTTGCATCTAAAATAAAAATAATTGTTTTAAACTATCGCAATGTAAATAAAATGGATTATTACATGATTAATAATGGTGTTTTATATATATCAGGTACTTTAAAGGAAAGTAATGAAGCTTTTTATGAGATAAATTTTTATAAAGCAGTAACTGAGGTTATATTTGATGCTGATGATAACCATATTGGATTTAGTAATGCAATCTGTAATATGGCATCAGAAAAAATATATAATATGGATGTTAATGATATGCGTATTATTATGCCTAAAACTGATTATGATATGCAAAATAACACAAAGATAACCTTAAGAGCAGGTTATATGAATTATAATTTGATCATTTCGTTATTGAAGCAATTATTTATAAGTAAAGGGTTAAATGAAAATAAGATAATACATGATATGTATTTTAATGGTTATAGTGATGTTTTAAACAAATTATTTAATGATCAAGAATCAAAATTAATATTAGATGTACTAGATAAAATAACTATTATGTATATTAATAGAAAAGTAAGAAATAATCCAAATGATAATGAAAAATTATTAACTGATAAGTATCAAATAATACTAAATGAGAATTTCAAAGTAATAGATCAGAACTATTTAGCTTTTTGTGCACTTATCACTACAGATGAATTAAGAGAAAAATTGCTTAGCAAAAAAAATAATGAGTAGGTGAAGTAATGAACAGAGCGGAAGCAAGAGTAGTTATAATGACTATTTTGTATCAAATATTCATTTATGAAAATAATAATATACCATATAATAAAGACGATGTGATAAAAGAAAACTTAACAATAAGTAATGATTTTGTTATAGAAATAGTAAACGGTGTTTTAGAAAATATTGATAAAATAGATGAGTTAGCTAATAAATATCTAAATAATTGGAATATTAAAAGATTAGGTGTAACTGATAGGGCAATACTTAGGATGGGTATTTATGAACTTAAATACACAACAACACCAGGTATTATTGCAATTAATGAAGCTGTAGAACTTGCTAAAAAGTATTCAGATGACAAGGTTAAAAATATGATAAATGGAGTACTTGATAAGGTATATCACGAAGATAATTAAATAACCTCATAAATGAGGTTTTCTTTTTTGAGGTGGTGTTTTATGGAAGAATTAAATATTATTTATAAAAATATATATGATAATATTGATATTATTACTGATACAATTGTTAGCTTTTATGG
>CAZFXQ010000079.1:0-4601 GCA_964523265.1 uncultured Muribaculaceae bacterium
GAGAAACGCATTGATATACTGCACCTTTTTCTTGTTGAAAGAGTCACCGCCCGCTGCGCCATAATTAACATCAAACCCGTTTTCAATAACGTAATTTTTAGCCTTTTCCGTTAATGATATCTTTATTTTTTTTGTTTCTAATTTCTTATTTAAATCTACAATTAATTTTTCAAGTATTTCATTTATTACATCTTTAGTTAAAGATTTAAATATTATTATTTCGTCAATACGATTTAAGAATTCTGGTTTAAAACTTTGCTTTAATTCATTTAATACTAAATCATTGTTTAGATTACCTTCTAATATGTATTCACTGCCTATATTAGAAGTCATAATTATAATTGTATTTTTAAAATCCACTGTTCTTCCATGACCATCTGCTATTCTTCCATCATCTAATATTTGAAGTAAAATATTAAATATATCTTTATGAGCTTTTTCTATTTCATCAAACAATATTATACTATACGGATTCCTTCTTACTTTTTCTGTTAACTGTCCTCCTTCGTCATATCCGACATATCCTGGAGGTGCTCCTATTAATCTTGCAACAGAATGACTTTCCATATACTCACTCATATCAAATCTTATCATGTGTTTTTCATCATCAAATAACTCATATGCTAATGTTTTAGCAACCTCTGTTTTACCTACTCCTGTTGGTCCTAAAAAAATAAATGATCCAATTGGTTTATTTTCATCTTTTATACCAGATCTTGATCTTAAAATAGCATCACTAACTAATTTTAATGCTTCATCTTGTCCCTTTACTCTTTTTTTCATGTTTTCTTCTAAATTAAGAATCTTCTCTTTTTCACCTTGTGCTAATTTAGTTATTGGTATATTAGTCCATCTTGAAATAACCATTGCAATTGACTCATCTGTTACACTATCACTTAATATTTTATTTTCATTGTTATGAGTTAAATTATCTAATTTTTTCTCTAATTCTGGTATTATACCGTGTCTTAACCTAGCAGCTTTTTCTAAATCATAATTATTTTCAGCCATTTCAAGATTAAATTTCGAATCCTCTAATTCTTTTTTTGTTTTTTTAATATCAGCTTGAATACTTTTTTCATTTTCCCAAGCACCTCTTAAAGTGCTTTCTTCTTCTTTCATTGTTTTTATTTTTTCTTCTAATTCCTTTACCCTTTCTTTGCTCACTTCATCTTTATCTTTTTTTATAGCTTCTTTTTCTATTTCAAGTTTCATTATTCTTCTTGTTAAGGAATCTATATTTTCAGGTACAGAATCCATTTGAACGCGTATTGTTGCACATGCTTCATCCACTAAATCAATTGCTTTATCTGGTAAAAAACGGTCTGTAATATATCTATTAGATAGCACAGCTGCTGAAACAAGAGCACTATCTTTAATAGATACACCATGGTAAACTTCAAATCTTGATTTTAATCCCCTTAGTATAGTAATAGTATCAGATACTGTTGGCTCTTTTACCATTACTTTTTGAAAACGTCTTTCAAGAGCGCCATCATCTTCTATATATTTACGATACTCATTTAATGTTGTTGCACCAATACAATGTATTTCACCTCTTGCAAGCATTGGTTTAAGCATATTACCAGCATCCATAGCACCTTCAAGTTTTCCAGCTCCTACTATCATGTGTATTTCATCAATAAACATAATAATATTACCCTCTGACTTTTTAACCTCATTTAATACATTTTTTAGTCTTTCTTCAAACTCACCACGATATTTAGCACCTGCTATTAAAGAAGCCATATCAAGTTCCCATATTGTTTTATCCTTAAGTGAATTAGGAACATCACCTTTTATTATTCTCTGCGCTAATCCTTCTATAATAGCTGTTTTACCTACACCTGGTTCACCAATTAGAACTGGATTGTTCTTTGTTTTTCTAGATAATATACGTGTTATACTTCTTATTTCATCATCACGACCAATTACCGGATCTGTTTTACCGTCCTTAACATGAAGCGTAATATCACGTCCGTATTTTTCCAAAACATTTTCTTCTTTTTCATTATCAAATATATTCATAAACATCACCCTCCTAACAACATTATAATTCATTATTTAGCACTTGTCAATATAGAGTGCTAAATAATAACGTTTTTTAATAAAAAAAAAATTAATATAACAGTATATTAATTTCTTCTATTTAACAAATAATTACTAAATTCAATAAGCTTATCTTTGTTTTGAACTTTAAACTCTTTTATTAAACTAATAGCTTTATTGGTATATTTTTCTACTAATTCTTCTGCTTTTTTTCTTGCATTTACTTTATCAAAAATACTTATTATTTTTTTACTCTCATCTGATGATACATTTAAATTACCATAATATTTCTTTATGTATTCTAGATCTTCTTTACCCAAATTATCAATAGCATATTTATATATTATTGTTTGTTTTCCTTCCTTTATATCATTTAATGTCTTTCCAGTAGCATTTGAATCTATATCAAGACCTAACAAATCATCTTTTATTTGAAAAGCTATTCCCAAATTAATTCCAATTGATATAATTTTTTCTTTATCTATTTCATCATTACCTGTACTATATGAGCCAATTAAAAGTGGCCCTATTATTGTGTACCATGCTGTTTTATTAATATAAATATCATATATTATTGCCTCGTTCATGGATTTATGAAATTCTTTATCTTTTAAGGGTAATTCAACATCAGTTATTTCGCCTATTACTGTATTATAAAGAGTTTTTGTATATATCTTAATAATGTTTATTTTTGTTTTATCTGGTATATTTAAATTACTAATTATGTCATATGATAAGAAAAAGCCTAAATCGCCCGCACATATACCTTTAGATATACCATAATGACCGGGATACTTGCTATTAATTGTTTTTTCATTTCTTCTTTGATCTGCTTCATCAATTATATCATCATGAATTAATATAGCTGTTTGAAATATTTCAATAGCTGCTGCTAAATCAAGATACGAATCATTGTCTATTTCATATAGTTCTTGTCCTAATTTTATTAAATAAGCTCTTATTCTTTTTCCTTTTTTTGATAATCTTTTTAACTCACCAATCAAATCTTTTACAAAACTATTATTTTCATGTTTTTTTAACTCACTATCTAAAATATAATTTATTTTTTCGTCTATTTTTTTTCTTTCTTCATTAAAATTACTCATCATGTTATCCTCTTTTGTTTACCCTGCTTTCTTAATAGTACTTATCTTTTGTTCTACCTCTTGTCTTGTTTTTTCATCCTCATACTCATCAAGTGTTAATGGCGCACCATCTTCTTTTAATATTGGTCTATACTCTTCATCTGTCATATAAACATTAAACTGAGGATCATAATTTTCATTAATATCCTGTATAGGTGACTTATTTTCAATTTTATTGATATAGTCAATAAGGGTTGATTTTTCTGGTCCAAATGATAATTCTGAAATCAATTTTCTAGCTTTATTTAAACCTTCTTCATTAGGATTATTGTTTAATATTGATTCTATTTCCTTTATTTTAAACATATCAATCATTTTGTATATTCTTTGCTCTATTTTTTTCTTTTCTTCTGATTCAGATAAAGATAGTTTATAACCATATGCATCTATTAAAAACTCTTTAGCACTTTCTTTTTCAGCTTTATCAAGTAATTCATATATTTTATTTATTTTTTCTTTTTCGGTTAAAGGTTTTTCTTGTTGAAAGTTGGTTGGATTATTATTTTCATCAGATAAACTTTGTGGTTCATCATTGGTATTGTTATTTAAATTATCATTTTTTGCTATTAAACTATCATGTTCCTCTTTTTCAGAATAGCTAATTACAATTCTGTTTAATTCTGGAAGTCCTATTAAAGTTTCATACAATTTATCATCATATATTTTTTGAATACTTTCATCTTCAAATTTATGATTACTAATTTTTTTATACTCTTCAAATACTTCTTTTCTAGCATCATACTTAATTAAAATTCTATTTAAAAATTTAACATACATTTCTATTTCTTTTTTTATTTTAATTATTTCCTCTGCCTTTTTTAAATCATATTCTTTTTTTGTTTCATCAATTCTTTTTTCAACGTATTTTTCTTTTAAAAATGGACTTAACTTACGATAATCATAAACCATAAATTGCGAGTGTCTCTTATACTCTTCAATCTCACGTAATCTTATTTTCTTTTCTTCTTTTGTTAAATTTAATCCATATATTCTCTTTCTTTCTTCATTTAACATAACAGAGTTCTTTTCAAAATAATTATCCGCTTCTTTATCATCCATTTTATCTAATTCTGCATATGTCTTTACAATAAGTCTTTTGTCCTTTGCAAACTCACCATCAATTGATTTAATTATAGATAAAATACGATTTATCTTTTTGTATAGTTTTTCTGAATAAGATATGATGTTATTTGAACCAGAAAAAGTCGGAACATTACCATAATCCATTATTATCATCCACCTTCTTTTTATTATATAATAATTGTATCAAATAACAACTAATTTATCAATTATATAATTTATTAAAATAATATTTGATAAATAATAATATTCGTGATATAATCTAATTACTTACACAGGGGATTAGTTAAATGGTATAATAATGGTCTCCAAAACCACTGTTGGGAG
>CAZFXQ010000080.1:0-4599 GCA_964523265.1 uncultured Muribaculaceae bacterium
ATGGTGATTTTATGAACGTTTTAATGATTGTTATTAAAACATTATTAATATATATATTAGTTGCAATAATATTTAGAATATTGGGTAAAAGAGAAGTGGGTCAAATAGGAACTTTTGATCTTGTTGTGTTCATCTTAATAGCAGAATTAGTTGCAATTGCAATAGAAAAAAGAAGCGGGTTTTTAATAAATTTAATACCAGTTTCTGTACTTGTTTTTACACAACTAATAATATCTAAATTATTTTTAAAAAATATAAAATTTAGAAGATTCATTGATGGTAAACCAGTAATTATTATAAAAAATGGTATAATTAATTTTAAAAACATGGTAGATCAACGTTATACTTTAGATGATTTGCTTCTTCAGTTAAGAGAAAAAGATATTAGAAGTATAGATGAGGTTGATTACGCAATTTTAGAAATAAATGGTAAGTTATCAGTGTTTAAAAAAAATGATAAGAAACAAAAAAATATATATCCACTACCAATAATCTTAGATGGTAAAGTAGAATTTGATAATTTATATAGTATTAATAAAACGAAAACATGGTTACTTAATATTTTATATAACAGCAATATATCTGCAGATGACATTTTTTATGCATTTTGTAAGAATAACGACTTGTACATAATAAAAAAACAAGATGCTGGTAAAAAGCACTAATTTGATTTAGTGCTTTTTAAAATATCTTGTTTAATATAGTTTGTTGTGATATAATTTTATTATATTTTAAAGGTGATTTTATGGATGAAGAAAAAGATGTGGAACATCAGTTAGATGAGTTGTTTAATGGTGATTTTATTGAAATTGATGGTAATTCTGCAAATAATATAATAGCAAATCAAGGAAAAAGTGAAACACTTAAAAATAATTCTAGAATATCATATGTTGATTCTGTAAAGGAAGAAAAAAAAGAAATTACAAAAAAAGAAGATATAGATATTAAAATCGATGATAATAAAAATGAAGAAAGTGAAAAAAGTAATATCATAAATAATCAAGAAAATAAAACCAAAGTAAAAAAACAAAAACGGAAACATAATAGTTTTCCAAAAATAAAAAGTAAAAATATATATTTTTTGGTGGCAGGATTATTTTTTGTATCTCTAATTTTAATTATAGTTTTTTATAATTATTCAAAAGAAAAAAAATATGTTTGTAATTTGAATATAAAAGCAGAAGGATATGAAATAATTGATAGTTATGAAATAACTGTTAAAAAAAGATATGTTAAAACTGTTATAAGTAATTATAGTTATATTGCGTTAAACGATGAATATAAAGAACAAGTAGAATATATTAAAAATGAAAAAATACCAATTATTATTAATTCTAATGGAATGCCAGGATTTACTTATATATTTGAAGAAGAACCATATAAATTTACTGTGTCTGGTTATTTAGATTTTACATTGTTTAAAGATATTAATAAATTAGATCAAAAAGCAAAACCGGTAACGTATTTTAGATTGAAAGAAAATTTAAAATATAAGGAATTAAAAAAGGAATTAGTAGATAAAGGTTATAATTGTAAATAAAGGAAGTGTAAGTATGAAAGAATTGTCGGAACAAGAGATAGTTAGAAGAGGAAAATTAGACAAATTATATGAAGCTGGTCTTGATCCTTTTGGACAAAGATTTGAAAAAGATAAGTCTGCTATTGAATTAAAGGAAAAATATAAAGAAGTACCACATGATGAATTTGAAAATATGAATGATGTTGCAACAGTAGCTGGTAGAATAATGTTTATAAGAAAAATGGGAAAAGCATCGTTTTTTACAATTAAAGATAAGACTGGTTCTATTCAAATTTATATTTCAATAAATGATGTTGGTGAAGAAATATATAATTTATTTAAAACAGCTGATATTGGTGACATTGTTGGTGTTTATGGTAAAATTATGAAAACAAGAACTGATGAGGTTACTATAAAGTGTTTAAAATATACACATTTAGTTAAAGCGTTAAGACCATTGCCTGAAAAGTTTCATGGCTTAACAGATAAAGAGGAAAGATATAGAAGGCGTTATGTTGATTTAATAATGAATGATGATGCAATGAAAGTGGCTTTAACAAGACCAAGAATTATTAGATGTATTCAAAATTATTTAGATAGTAATGGCTTTGTTGAGGTTGAAACACCAATTCTTACAACGCTATTAACTGGTGCATCTGCAAGACCATTTGTAACTCATCATAACACACAAGATTTAGATATGTATTTAAGAGTTGCTTTGGAACTTAATCTTAAAAGGTTATTGGTTGGTGGTATGGAACGCGTGTATGAAATTGGAAGAACTTTTAGAAATGAAGGTATGGATCAACAACATAATCCAGAATTTACTTTAATGGAAGTTTATCAAGCATATTCTAATTTAGAAGGTATGATGGACTTAACAGAAAATATGTATAAAACCATTGCAAAAGAAGTTTGTGGTAAAATGACTTTTAATTATTTAGGTCATGAAATAAATCTTGATGGTAATTGGAAAAGAATTTCAATGGTAGAAGCTATAAAAAAAGAAACTGGTGTTGATTTTAGTAAGAAAATGAGTAATGAAGAGGCTATTGCGTTAGCAAAAGAACATGGTATTGAACTTGAAGAACATGAAAGATGTTTTGGTCATATAGTTAATTTGTTTTTTGAAAAGTATGTTGAAGAAACTTTGATAGAACCTACATTTTTATATGGGCACCCAATTGAAATATCACCACTTACTAAAAAGAATCCCGATGATCCTAGATTTGTAGATCGTTTTGAACTTTTTATATCTGGTCATGAATGTGCAAATGCATATACTGAATTAAATGATCCTATTGATCAGCTTAAACGATTTGAAAATCAATTAAAGGAAAAGGAATTGGGAAATGACGAAGCTAATGATATAGATTACGATTTTGTTGAGGCATTAGAGTATGGAATGCCTCCAGCTGGTGGAATAGGGTTTGGTATTGATAGACTTGTAATGCTTTTTACTGAACAGCCATCAATAAGAGATGTACTATTATTTCCACTTATGAAACCAAATAATTAAAAAGGGGTTAATATTATGAAAATAATATATAAAATTATTTTTGTTACACTATTTACTTTAATTTTTATAATAATGCTAAGTATTAATTATAATGTCAAGGCTGATAGAGGCGCAAAACCATCAATAACCATTAAATTAAAAAACATGAAAACGACTAATTATATAATTGATTTATTAGTATATGATAAAGATGGAACAAATTATAATGATAAGATGGATTATAATGGGAATGGTCTTACTGATGATGAAATAAAAAAACTATATGATATTAATTTAGATGGTTGGATTTCTGAGTCAACAAGATGGAATTCTTATCTTTTGTTTTCTGATTGTGTAGGTAATAAAAATTATACACATACTTTTAGTTATTTTGGTACACCTGAAAGATATAAAGTTTTAATAATCAATAACGACACTGGTGAGATGTTAGTAAGTAATGAAATTGTTAGAGAAGGTTTTACAAGTATTATTGAAATTGATATTAATACTATGGGGGTAAAAAACAAAGTAAAATCACAATCATATATAAATATCGTATTACTACCATTAATTATTACATTATTAATTGAATTAGTTGTAGCTATTTTGATGAAAATAGGCCATTTAAAGCTAATAACATTAGTTAATATATTAACTAATACAAGTTTAAATATATTATTAAGTAATTTTATATCATTTAATATTATAAATTTTATTATTTTAGAAATAATAGTATTTGTTATTGAGTATTTAGTATACAAAATAAGTATTAAAAATATTAAAAATAACAAGATATTAAAATATACATTAATATCAAATTTTGCATCAATGGTAATAACATTTATACCACGTATGTTTTAAATTGAATTAAGGAGTTGAAGTTATGTTTATTGGAGTTTATAATTTATCTGTTTTACTTACTTATTTAGGAGTATGTTTCTCCGTATTTGGAATGTATTTAGCAATTACGGATAATATACCAGCAGCAATTATGTGTCTTATAATGGCTGGTGTTTGTGATATGTTTGATGGATATGTTGCAAGAAAGTGTAAAAGAACTGATGATGAGAAGAAATTTGGAATTCAAATTGATTCGCTAGCTGATACTGTATCTTTTGGAGTATTTCCTATTATATTAGGATTATCTATGAAATTCACTAATGTACTTTGTATTATAATTTATATTTTATATGGTTTGGCAGCAGTTATTAGACTTGCATACTTTAATGTTTTAGCAGAAGAAAAAGTACATATATTTAATTTTGGAAAAAAAAATAAGAAGGTAACATATTATTATGGGTTGCCTGTTACGACAATAGCAATAATATTACCATTTGTATATAATTTTAATATTTTCTTTAATGAGAATCTATTTAAAACGATATATCCTGTTTCAATGTTACTTACAGCAGTGTTATTTGTACTTAATTTTAAGTTAAAAAAACCAACAGGAATATGGTATGCATTTTGTACTATTTTAGCAATTGTTGAAATAGTTATAGTTGCAACGGTACTTAATTGATGAAAAAAAATAATAATCCAAATAAAGGATTATTCTTTTTATATAATACAGCTGCTGGTA
>CAZFXQ010000081.1:0-4591 GCA_964523265.1 uncultured Muribaculaceae bacterium
TAATTATAGTTCTGGTGAATTGTGATAAATGATTATTTTGTGTACTTTCCTTTTTTTCATTAATATCTTTCCTTTTAAATGAAGAAGCATCTATCATTAAATATCACCTAATTCATTAATATGCTTATTATTTGTTTTTTTTAACAAATTTGTACAGAAAAGTATTAACAAAAAGTATAAATAATTTATTAATAAACTACTCATTATTTTATTTAATACATAGTCGATATTATATTTATTTATAAAATATGTAATCAAGATATTAACGAAAACAAAAATGTTAACTGCTATAAAATAAAAAGGTATCATGATAAACATGTTATATTTTTTATCAGTTAAAAATGAAGATAATAAAAATATAATACAAAATGAAAAAGAACTTAATAAAAATGTTGGCATATAAGTCAAATCATATAATATTCCATAAATTATTATAATTATAAAGCATCTTTTTTTATCATTAGCAAGCATATTAATTAAGATAATTATTGATATTGAAAAAAACGGAACAAAATTTTTCAAAATACAAGGAAAAACACCATCTAATAAATATGAAATAATTAAAAATAATATTGATATTATCATCACATCACCACTATTACATAAAGTAAATTATCAAAATCAACATCAGATTTAATCCATACTATTTTTGATAAATTATAATCATCATTTTCTACATTAACTACACTACCAACATATATATTATCTTTGCCCTTTAAAACAACTTTATCATTTTTATTAATTTTTTTATTAGCTATTACATCTTTGATTTTAAACAAATCTTTAGCTGGATCATAATCACATAAAATTCCAAGTACATCTTCACTTTCTGTTTTAATTAGTACAGAAAACGAAGAGTTATCATTAATGTTATTTAATAAATTAACTTGTGATACATTCTTTTTGGTTTCCTTTATAAATCCAATAAGACCACTTGAATCAATTACCACGCTTCCTTCTTTTACCTTATGGTCAGTTTTAATATAAATCTTATTAAACCATGTTTTTGAAGTCTGATTTATTACGTAACCTATATAAAAATCATCGTTTTTCTTCTTTAAATTTAAAACTTTTTTTAATTGTTCGTTTTCTTTTTCTAAATAATTTATTCTTAAATTATTTAGATTACTTAAATTTATGTTAACATTATACATTTTCTTTATAATATAACTATTAATACTGCCAGATATTTGTTTAAATAAATTTACATTAGTTAAACCATTATGATCAATCAATATAAATGAATTAATTAAAAAAAAAGAAAAGATAAAAACAGATATAAAAATAAGCACATTCTTTTTAAAACTTTTTTTCATATTATCCTCCATTTATTTGACCATTTTCATAAAAACTATAGTAATTATTCTCACCAATTATAATATGATCTAAAATCGGAATTCCTTGAATTTGTCCAATTTTATATAAATTTTTAGTAACAACAATATCATCAGTTGATGGAATAACATTCCCTGATGGATGATTATGAATACAAATAATATAAGCACAGGAGCAAAGATAAGCTTCTTTAAATATTTCCCTTGGATGAATTAAGCTTTTATTTAAAGTACCTTTAAATAATAACTTTTTATCTATTAATTTTTTATGCTGATCTAAATAAAGACAGTAAAAATGTTCCTGATAACTATCTTTAAATTCATCTGAAAAATAATTAAATACTTTTTGGGCACTATTGCACTTCAAGTCATTGTCTAATACTTTTGTTTCATAAACTCTTCTTCCTAACTCTAGAGCTGCTAAAAACTCTATTGCTTTAACAGCACCAATTCCATTTATTGATATTAGTTTGGACAACTTTATTCTTCTTAAATCAGAAACATTTTTTACAAGTTTTAAAACTTCTGTTGCTAAATATTTTGAAGAATAATCACGAGTTCCTGTTTTTAATATAATAGCTATTAAATCTTCAGTAGATAAATTGCGTGCTCCATATTTAACTAATCTTTCCCTTGGTCTTTCATCTTCAGGTATTTCTTTTATTAGTACACTATTCATTACTTAGCACCAACTTTTCATAACATGATAAAATTTGATTTTCAACGATAAGTAAGCTTTTATCATCATTACAGGCGGTTAGTAATTTTTCATATTCATCTAAATTTTGAATAAACTCCTCATTTTCAATATTTACTTTTTCTATTTTTAAGTTATTTATCTTACTTTTATATATGTCTAATATTCTTGCTATATTTTCATATGATTTAGCTATCGCTATATAAACATCATACTTATCATCTTTATTTATATAAATATATCTATCAATTTCAGTAACAGTATCTATCATTTCATCCATATCATAGAAAGTACCATATTTAATCATATAAACACCATCATCTAATTTTATAACATTTCGTATATTTAAATCTTCATATCTATTAAACGTTAAATATCCTAAAATAATTCCAGATAATATTGCTATAAAAATCCAATATAAAGTTTTTTTCATTACTATCACCGAATTAATAATACAATATAAATAACAAGTAATATGTCGAAAAAAAGATTTAGTATTTTTTTATTACCAAATCTTCTTCATCATAATATAAATCTTTAATCATAATATACTTATTATACTCGCTCATAATAATACAATCTAGTCTATCATTTGAATTTGAAATTTGTTTAAAGTTACTATAAAAAAAGTCACTCATCAATGCGCCACTATTAAATCTTACATTACTAAATTCATCAAATTTTTCTAAATTAGGATTATCAATAAACTCTTTTTTTAACAAACAAATACACAAAAACATATCATACTGTTTTTTTATAAAAGTTGCTATAACATTATCAGATGATAATATATAATCAAAATTATCATAAAACCATTCAGTCATCAACTGTCCATCTTTAAATTTCAATTTACTATTTTTATTAAATTTATCATACCCACTTTGTAAATAGAATTCTTGTACTTTTCGTTGCTTTTCTACTTGTTTTTGTTTTCCTTTATACTTTTTATAATTATTATAGTCCTTCATAATCAATTTACAAATATCCAATGTTGATAAAGATATCCTTGTCTTATAATAATTAAACCAATCATATGCCAATAAATCATTTACTAAAGTTATATTAGAATTTTCTTCATACTTTTTATAATCTTTAATATTATAAAATAAAGTACAATAATCATTAAACTTATCAATTTTTTCTTTAATTGTTTTCATCTTCTCTTTTTCTTTTTCTGTTGCAATTAAAAGATACTCTTCATATTCACTCATTATTTTTTTTGATACATCATTATTCAAATTAAATATCTTTTTTTTGTTTACTTTAAACCAACCACAAACATATGTACCATTACTAAAATATGCACAATTACTATATCCAAACTTCTTGTTGCTTGGCATTTATGAAAATTCTTCTAATTTTTCTTCAAACGTTAATCTCTTCATTATTATCACCTGTTGTAAGTCGTATACTACCATTTAATATAAAATAAGTCAAGAAAAAAGAAGCTATCTTGCTTCTACAATTAACTTAATGGCTGTACGTTCTTCACCATCAATTACAATATCAGTAAATGCTGGTATACATATTAAATTT
This sequence comes from uncultured Muribaculaceae bacterium, assembly GCA_964523265.1. Taxonomy (GTDB): domain Bacteria; phylum Bacillota_I; class Bacilli_A; order RF39; family UBA660; genus Aphodocola. The sequence continues at coordinate 3,568 of CAZFXQ010000081.1, forward strand.
TTACCAGACGGTGCTACAAACCCCCTTGCAATTGCAATGGCCTTTATTGCTTGATTTAAAGCTCCTGCCCCAATTGCTTGTACTTCCACCTCTTTATTTTCTCTAAATACATTTGCAAGTGCTCCTGCAACACTACTTGGATTTGATTTTGATGAAACTTTAAGTGTTTCCATAATTTTTCCTCCTTATATTTTAATCATTATAAATATATGAATTTTAAAAAAAGATATGAAAAAAATTATATATAATGCCTAGGTATTTGGCATCTAATATAATCTTCATCAGTATAATTACGATATTTTTTCATCATTATTTTAACAATTTCATCAAGTTCTTTATTTTCACTTAATTTCTTAACATAAGTAACATCTTCTTCATTAATATTTATGTTTAAATTTAATAACCTTCTTCCTATTAAGTAAAGAAATATATTTTCACTATGTAACAAGTCATCTATCGCATTATTCACGTAAATTCCTCCTGTTTATGGAGGTATAATTATATCACATAAATATAAGCAAAAAATGTCAAATTATATTGAATGTTTCTTTTTGTTAAATTCTTTTATTTTTCTCTTTGCAACTGTTGTAATTGCCATATCTAACCACTTATCATTAGGACCACTTGCTAATTCATCTGTTATAATTTTTATCCTATCATTGTTTTTAAGTACTCTTCCTATATCATTAACATATTCATCATTTACTATTGCACCAACCATAGTATTACCAATATCAGTATGTACTTTATATGCAAAATCAACTATTGTTGAACCTTTTGGTAATTCAATAATTTCGCCCTTGCTTGTATAAACATATATATGATTTGTAAAAAGTTCGTTTTTAACCTGACTTACAAATTCTTTATTATCACCAAAAACTGCATTTATCTCTACTAATGAATTAAAAAACTGATATTTTTCTTTTAATTCTTTTTGCATAATTTCTCTTGCTTGTCCCTTTTTTATATCAAAATACGAAGCTAATCCAAAAGATGCAACTTTATCCATATCAAAAGTTCTTAT
>CAZFXQ010000082.1:0-4471 GCA_964523265.1 uncultured Muribaculaceae bacterium
AAAATTATAATCCGGTCGTGGTTCATGGTGTTCAAAATGAAATCTGGCTTGAAAATATGAATAGTGAATTTATAATAATTAGATTAGTATTAGGTTATATCCATAATGAAGAACAATTAAATTATGATAATTTTAAAGTTCAGAAATTAACAAGACAAATAAAAATCAAGACTTTTTCACTTTATATGAAAACTTTATCTTTTTATTTAGATATAAATGATGATATAAAGTTAGAAAATAATAAATATAATATAATGATAAAAGTAAAAAATGAAAATAGTATTAACAAAAATAAGATTATAAATAATTATTTTCCCGATATGTCTTCAAAGTTAAAATTTACAGAAGAAGGCGTTAAATTATATGAAAAGATAAATAATGATATATTGAAAAAAAATATGACAGAAAATGAAAAAATAAATGAGTTATTTAAAACAAAAAAACCAATAATAACAAATGTGTTAATTTTGATTATTACAGTATTAATGGTACTAATGACATTATTTGGAAACGGCTCTAAAGATATAAAAACACTTTATTATTTTGGTGCACTGGTAAAAGATAGAAATGTTTTAAGGTTGTTCTCTAGTATTTTTTTACACATTGGATTAATTCATTTTATCATGAATACATGGTCATTAAAAATAATTGGAACACAAATAGAAAGATTCTATGGACACATTAAATTGCTTATTATTTTTATATATAGTGGACTAATAGGTAATTTGTTATCATTATTATTTATGAGTGATAATACAATTTCAGCAGGTGCATCAGGAGCTATATTTGGTCTTATGGGAGCTTTATTATACTTTGCATTAAATCAAAGAACTTATATGCAAGATGCCTTAAGAAAAGAAATATTGCCAGTTATAATAATTAATTTAATGTTGAGTGCTTTAATTCCAAGTATTAATCTGTTTGCACATTTAGGAGGATTAGTTGGTGGTATTTTAATTTCAACTGCTGTTGGTATAAAATATAAATCATCTAATTTTGAAAAAAGAAATGGTATAATATCATCAGTAATATTATTGTTATTTTTAGCATATTTAGTTTATTTTAGATAGATAAAATTAAAAAAATTTTATCTTTTTTTTGTCAAAGAATGTCTAATATAAGTTTTGCCAATTGACACTAGGGGGGGGGCTGATGATATAATAAACACAAGAATAGGAGAGTGTTTGTTATGTTTAAAAGAAAGATAGGAAGACCATCTAATAGTGAAATAAAAAAAAGAAGAATAATAAAAGCGTTAGCTTTAAGTATAGTATTTATAGCAGTATTTTCGTTAACATATACTTTAACTGATATGAATACTAAAAGGTTGAAAGGAGAAATTCCAACATACTATAATAATATATCTTGTGAAGAAGAAACAGCATGCTATCAAGCTGGATTTAGAAATGGTAATTTATATTAGGCTGTAATAGATAGGTATAATTATGAAACAGGAAGTAATTTATCATATGATGATGTAATAACAGATGAACAACTACTAACCATTACACATTTAGGGGCTGAAGAAGGAAATATAGATGATGCAACAGGTATTGAAAAGCTAATTAATTTAGAAAAACTAGATTTAAGTTTTAATAATATTAGTTCAATAGATTTAAGTAATTTAACTAATTTAAATGTATTATATTTGGCTTTTAATAATTTAACAGCAATCAACTTAAGTGATCTGACAAATCTTGAATATTTAGAATTGAATAATAATGACATAAGTGGAATTGACTTAAGTCATAATACTTTATTAACAAAACTTGATTTATCTTGCAACAATTTAACATCAATAGATTTATCTAATAATGAAGCGTTAACAGAATTAGCTTTACGTGATAATGATATAATATCAATTGATTTAAGTAATTTAACAAATCTCGAATTGGTAAAAATTGATCACGAATCATTAAATGGTGATAATATTGATAATTTAACTAATTTAGAGAGAATTAGAATTTATATTTCGCTTTTTCCAGGTGAAAGTATTGATTTAACAAGCATTTATAGTGGAATTAATTCATATGTACTTGAAGAAGAAAAATGTAGCAATTTAGATCTTTTTGATTTTGAAGATAACATCGTTGAAATTCCTAAAGATCCTGGATATTATGAGTTGCGTTTCCATAATTATATTAAAATTCTTGATTTTAGAATAATGGTATATGATAGAATAGAGAGTAACAAGTATGAAATAGATTATAATAATAAATATTTATATGTAGGTGGTGATAGTAATCAAGAAATAATAAATAACATAGTAATTAGCGATGATATTTTATTGGATTATGATGAAGAAGATATAGAAGAAAATAATTTGGGATACAAATTTAAGATAATTTCTAATGACTTAAATGTTATTTTTAAAGCAGATGAAGATGTTGCTTATAAAATGAAGTATAAACTAGGTAGAATGGATTTAAGTGATTATGAATTAAACGGTAAACAGATAACTGTAAGTAGTGATTTTGATGTAGATGATATAGAGCATTGTAATGTAGAACTAGAACTTAATGGTAATATTTTAATAGTAAAAGATTTAAATGGTAATGAAGTAGATAGGTATACAGTTAATAAAAGTGGTAGTAATGAAACACCAAATAATAATGATAATGAAGATAATAATGTGGATGATAACTCAAATAATAGTAACATAATTAAAGATGATAATAAAACAAGTAGAAGGACAACTTTAAACAAATTTGAAAATAATGCTAAAACATATGATGATATAGTTAAATACTTTATAATAGGTGGTATAGCTATTATACTTATTATTGGAATAATAATTTATACGAAGAGGAGAAAATAAATTATTTAAAAATGAGTAATCTTATTTAAGATTACTCATTATTTTTTCGGTATTTTTAAAATTAAGTTTGGCAATTTTTTTGAATATTTCTTTTCCCCTAATATTAAGTAATTTTGAGCCGAATTCATCCACTTGAACTCCAGCACCTTTAGGTATTACCATACCAATCATATTAGACATTTTTTGCATTTCTTTAATAAATAAATATCTACTAATTAAGGAAGAGCAAGCGACAGATAAACACTTATCTTCAGCTTTGGTTGTAAATGATATTTTTCTAAATACGTTTGGTTCGTTTGTTAAGTAACTAAAGTATACTTTTGGAAAACAAAATTGATCAATTACCACTTTATCATATATAAAGTTATCTTTTTTCATTAACGAAAGTAATACTTTATTGTGCAATTTTGCTTTTATTTTATTCATATTATCATTTGTATTATTATATTCTTCATTAGTGAAAATAACTGTTTCATATGGGATTTTTTTCATAATTTCTGGTACTATTTTAAGTATTTTATCATCAGTTAATTTCTTTGAATCACGAACACCTAGTTCTGTCAAAAAATCAATATTATCTTTATTTACGTATGAAGCAGTGACAATAATTGGCCCAAAATAATCACCAGTTCCAACTTCATCAGAACCTATCGAATTAATATAAAAATATTGCTTTCTTTCTTCATATAATTCTTTTTCATCTTTTTTTTGCTTTTCTTTCTTTTTTTCTTCTATAGGCATTTTACCATTATTTAAAAATGCTTCTTGCTCCTTCCACATATTGGCATCTATGTCAGCTGAAATGCCTTGGAACATAACCTTACCAGATTCATATAAAGTAATTATGGTCCCGGCTTCTTCAGCTTGAAATATTGCATATGGGGGAGTTTTACTTCTTTTTTTATCTTCATAATAACTAATCATTTTTTCTTTTGTGTTCTCACTTATTTTAAATACTACAACCATCCTTTAAATCCTTCTTTCCTATTTTTTCTGTTTTGATAATAATTGTGGCTTTTTATATATATTATAAAAAGCATCAATTTCGTTTTTCTTCTTTAGCATATCTTTTGTAATAAGAATATTTTCTACATATCTTTCATATTTTAACCAACAAGAATCAATCATAATTGTTAAAGCATATGCAATGGTACAGTTGTTATCGTCGTTACTTAAAATATTAAAACTTTTAAGAGCCTCAAAATGATTTTTAATTAATGTATTAATATGTGCATTTTCGTTTTCTGCAAGTACAATATCAGATAGTGCACAAAATGCGTTAAATCTTTGATTAATAATATCATATCCTTTTCTTAAAAAAACCGAATATGTATTATTTTGGGAATTGTATAATGTAAAGCAACTACTATTGTCAACTATATCTCTTAAGTTTTCATCTCTACAATTATGTTTTAATAAAACTTGATATAATCTGTCAAAATCAATTTTTTGAGTATTAATATTAATATCATATCTATTTTCAATTATTTTTTTGATTTTATTGATATCGAGTTGAAATTGTTTATATATTTCGTCTGCTAACTGTGAAGATAAGTCAGCAGTATCTTGTAAGAAAAGTAATTTACGATGGGCCACTTTGGCCGAGGCTCTCTCTCTTGCAGGCTGCCATCGCGCATGGACTGCTCGCCGGCC
>CAZFXQ010000083.1:0-4409 GCA_964523265.1 uncultured Muribaculaceae bacterium
TTTTAAATAAATATGGTATAATCGATGGGTACAGAAGGACTTATGGTCCTGTTAAAAAAATATTAGAAAAGAATAATAATTAATAGGAGGATTATAATGTCTAAAAATTTAGTTATAGTAGAATCCCCAACCAAAACAAAGGCAATTGAGAAGTATTTGGGTGGTAATTATAAAGTGGTTTCTTCCAAAGGACACATAAGAGATCTTGCAACAAGTGGTAAATATGGTCTTGGAGTTGATTTAGATAATCATTTTGAACCTAAATATGAAGCAATAAAGGGTAAAAAGAAAGATATTGTAGCATTAAAAAAAGAAGCAAAAGCATCTTCTAAAGTATATTTAGCAACTGACCCTGACAGAGAAGGAGAAGCTATATCTTGGCATTTAAAAGATGAATTGGGTCTTAAGGAAGAAGACTATGACAGGGTAGTATTTAATGAGATAACTAAAAATGTTGTTGTTGATGCATTTAATCATGCTAGAAAGATTGATTATGATTTAGTACACAGTCAAGAGGCAAGAAGAATATTAGATAGAATAATAGGTTTTAGATTAAGTAAGTTAATGCAATCTAAAACAGGTGGTAAATCAGCAGGTAGAGTACAATCTGTTGCACTTAAATTAATAGTTGATAAAGAACGTGAAATAGAAAATTTTAACGAAGAAGAATATTATAGTATAACAGCATTATTTGATGATTTTGAAGCAAATTTAGATAGTTATAAAAATGATAAAATAGAATTAAAAAATGAAGAAGATGCAAATAAAGTATTATCATCTTTAGGTAAAGATTTTACTGTTTTAAGTTATGATAAAAAAGCAAAAAAAAGAGCTTCGAAAGCACCATTCATTACATCAACTTTACAACAAGAAGCTATATCAAAACTTAATTTTACCGCTAAAAAAACAATGCAAATAGCACAAAAATTGTATGAAGGTATAGATATTGAGTCTGATACTATTGGTTTAATTACATATATGAGAACTGATTCTGTTAGACTTTCAGAAGATTTTATTAAAAGTTGTTATGCATTTATCGATAAAGAATATGGTAAAGAATATATAGGATATGTAAAAAGTTCTAAAAAGAAGGAAAATGTTCAGGATGCACATGAAGCAATAAGACCATCAAGTATAAATAGGACTCCAGATTCAGTAAAAAAATATTTAACCAAAGATGAGTATAAACTGTATGAAATGATATATTGTCGTGCACTTTCATCACTTATGAGTGATGCAAAACTAAATTCAAGTGTAATTACGTTAAATAATAATGATTATTACTTTAAGGCAACTGGTAGTGTTTTAACGTTTGATGGATATCTAAAAGTATATGGAAAATTTGAAACTAGTGATGATAAAATTCTTCCTTTTTATAAAACAAATGATGTGTTAAATGCAAATGAAGTAAAAAAGGAGCAACACTTTACAAAGCCTCCAGCAAGGTATACAGAGGCAAAATTAATAAAAGAGATGGAAGATAAAGGAATAGGTAGACCATCTACTTACGCAACAACAATTATAACACTAACACAAAGAGGTTATGTTAAAATAATAGAAAAAAAGTTACATCCAACAGAAATTGGTATTATAACTACTGATAAATTGCAAGAATTCTTTAGTAATTTAATAAATATTAAATATACTGCTAAGATGGAAGATGATTTAGATAAAATAGCTGAAGGAAAAGAAGTGTGGTATGAAGTGTTAGAAGATTTTTATAAAGATTTTGAACCAACAGTTAAAAAAGCTTTTGATAATATGGAAAAAAAGGAAGATGAAAAAACTGGTGAACTATGTCCTAATTGTGGTAAAGAAATGGTTATTAAAACAGGTAAATATGGTAAATTTGAAGCATGTTCTGGATACCCGGAATGTAAATATATAAAACCAAAGGAAAAAGCACCAGATGTTGAGGTTTGCGCTTGTCCTAAATGTGGTGGTAAAATTGTTGAAAGAAAAACGAAAAAAGGAAAAATATTTTATGGATGTAATAATTTTCCTAAATGTAAAGTAGCTGTTTGGGATAAACCAATAGGTGATTTATGCCCTGAATGTCATAGTTTACTTATTATAAAAGAGGAAAAAATTAAATGTTCATCATGTGATTATGAAAGGTAAAGATATAGGTAAAAGCTTTACTTTTTTTTTGTTTTATAGTATAATTAATAGGTCATGTGTTATTTTGTTCAAAAAAATTTTTTTGAATATAATATAATGACATAAAGAGGTTGATAAAATTGAGTATAATGAAAAAAGTATATGGTGATACTGAATTTATGAATGTTGCTGAAAAAGTACTTTTTAATGATGAATTTTTGAAAACAAAAAAAATAGTTCATCATGGAACTACTAGGTATGATCATTCTGTCAGAGTTGCTTACTTATCATATAAATTTTCAAAATTATTTGGTGGAGATAAAACATCTGTTATTAAAGCCGGTGTTTTACACGATTTCTTTTTAGAAGAATATGATAATAATATCATAAAAGAAGCTAAAATGTTAGTAGATCATCCATCAATTGCTAAACAAAATGCTATTAATTATTTTGGTGTTAATAAAAAAGAAGAAAACATTATTGAATCTCATATGTTTCCAATGTCTAATGTTATGCCAAAATATAGGGAATCTTGGATAGTTTCTATTTCAGATAAAATAATAGCAGTAAGTGAGAATATTACTAGAGCTAAAGCTCAAGTTAGCTTGTGGACATTACTTCTTTTAAATTTTTTAAGATAAGTAATATGTCCTTGTAGCTCAGTAGGATAGAGCGATCGCCTCCTAAGCGATAGGTCATGGGTTCGATTCCCTTCAGGGACGCCATATGAAAATTGACATGGTTTATACCATGTTTTTTTATTTTTTGTAAAAATACTTGATTTTTTGAAAAAAATATTTTGAAAAAAATATTATATATTTAATTCGACGTTTTGCAAAAAATTGTATATTTTTATTACCAACTACATAGAAATATGTGGTTTTTTGCGTTGTTAGAAAGGAGTGATAAAATGTCGTATATTAAAGTAAAAGATGTTTATAAAACTTTTAAAGTAGTAGATAAACAAAGTGGACTTAAAACATCAATTAAAACGCCAGATGGTGGAAGACACATGGCACAGTATCCAATTTCTATTTTTAAAAAAGGATTTGTTATGTTTTTTACATTTATAATTCCTTATGCTTTTGTTAATTATTATCTGTTATTATATTTTTTAGGTATAAGCAATAATTATTTACATATGATATCACCACTATTAACATTTATCTATTTGGGAATTAGTCTTTTAATATTTAATAAAGGAATAAAAAAATACTCATCAAGTGGTTCATAAATAATATAATTTAGTATGGATGTTAAAAAAAGATTAGAAGAAATAAAAAATGAGAATATTATATGGATTATCTATATTGGAATAATAGCATTAAGCTATTATTCTAATTATTTAGAAAAGAATTATTTTTTAAATAATGATATAGAAAGTAAAGAAAGATATAGAAAAATAATTGTCTTTATATTTTTCATATTAGTTATAGTTTATACATATTTTTTAAAAGATTCTTTTGATGGTTTAAATGACATTGATTTTAATAATATAAGTAATGAAGATAGATTGATAATACTTTCATTTATAGCATCTTTACTTATTTTTATAAGTGGTTTAATATTCTTATATGTTTCATTAAAAGATGAGGATTTAAATGTTGAATTAGCCTTTAATTAATATGTAATTTGTGTTATACTCTATTATAGGTGATACTAGTGGAAGAAGAAAGAACAGAAGAACATATTGATTTAACAGAAAAAATTGAGAAAATAGAAGTAAAAAACGATGATAAAAAAGCAATTATTAAGTTTAATTATTTTAAGTTTTTCATTAATTCTATAGTTAAACCATATGATTCTTATAATGATAATATTGAAAGAATAAATGATTTTAAAACAATTGGTATTATATCTGCTATTTTAATAGTTTTGTTTATGTTATTAAGACTATTTAAAAGTATATTAAACGAAGTTAGAGTCCGTAATTATTGGAATAATGAAGTAGTTGTAAAATGGAGTAATATATCCAATGTTAATTTTATTAAAGTAATAGGACTTGGGCTTGTATTTTATATAGTATTATTAGGTATTATAAGTGGAACATATTTTTTAGCTAGTTTAGTTATAAAAAAGGATATAAAATATCAAAAAACACTCATGATAGCATGCATAAGTATTATTCCATTTTCTTTGTCATATTTGGTTTTAGCACCATTATTTTCTGTTATTCATAATGCTTTAGGTATTTTGTTTTTAACTATAGGTATATCTTATACTTTACTTATTTTAATCGTTTTGTTCAATGATTTAATAAAAATAAATGATAAAAACAAAAAAATTTATTTTAATTCAATATGTATTTT
>CAZFXQ010000084.1:0-4382 GCA_964523265.1 uncultured Muribaculaceae bacterium
TTATCAAGAGAAAATATAAAAAAAGATTATATATCTAATATATGGATGAAAAATTATGAAATAGCAAAAAAATATTATGAAGTAAATGGTAATTTATTAATTGCACAAAAGTATTATCTAACTATTTATGACGAAAAAATAAATTTAGGTAATTGGATAAGTCGTCAAAGAAGTTTATATAAAGAAGGAAAACTAAATGAAAAACAAATAGAATTATTAAATAAAATAGGTATGGTATGGAACGCTAAATTATTTAAGGAAAAAAGCATTAAAAAACCAATATCAAATATATGGATGAAAAACTATAAATTAGCAAAAGCGTACTATCAAAAATACGAAAATTTATTAATTAAAATTAATTATGAAATTGTTGTTGATGACAAAGTAGTTAAATTAGGCAATTGGATACATAATCAAAGACAAGCATATAAAAATAATAAATTAAATGAAGAACAGATTGAATTATTAAATGAGATAAATATGATATGGTGTTTAAGAGCATATAAAGATTATTTAAAACAAATAGATAGATACTTAAATAATGAAAGTATAAGGTATACTGATGATACAGCCTTAAATACCATAAAAACAATAAAGGAAAAAGTATTATGATAAATGAAATATGGATGAAAAATTATGCATTAGCTAAAAAATATTATGAAGAACATGGTAATTTACTAATACCAAGGAGTTATTCTCTAGAAGTTGGTGGTAACATAGTAAATTTAGGGTCATGGCTAAACCACCAAAGACAATACTATAAGGAAAATAAATTAGATAAAGAATATATCCGTTTATTAAATGAGATAGGAATGGTATGGCAGATTACTAAATCAAAGGGTGGTATTGATGTTGAAAAATTACCATATAGGTGGATGAAAAATTATGCGTTAGCAAAACAGTATTATGAAGAACATTATAATTTATTAGTACCACGTAATTATTCTGTAACAATTGATAATGAGAATATAAATTTGGGTGAATGGTTAAGTCATCAAAGAAGATTTTATAAACAAAATAAACTAAATAATGAACAAATTAGTTTATTGAATAAGATAGGAATGGTATGGAGTTTAAGGTTATCAAGAAAAAATATTAGTGAGGAAAAAGTATCATATAATTGGATGAAAAACTATGAAATAGCGAAACAGTATTATGAAGAGCATGATAATTTGTTAATTCCCCAAAAGTATTATTTAATTATAGATGACAAGAAAATATGTATAGGTACATGGCTTAGTACCCAAAGACAAGCTTATAAAAATGGTAAATTAAGTGAAAAACAAATAGAATTATTAAATAAAATAGGTATGGTATGGTATTTAAAAGCTTATAAGAACTACTCAAAACAAGCAGATGGGTATTTTGAAAAAGAAAATATAAAATACACTGATGATAAAATTATAGATGAATCAAAAATAATGGGGTGTAAAAAATTATGACGATGGACTTATGGAAGGAAAAGTATGAATTAGCGAAACAGTATTATGAAAAAAATGATAATTTATTAATTCCAGTAAGATATTCTTTAACAATTGATAATAAAAAAATAAATTTAGGTTTATGGATAATGAATCAAAGACAGGCTTATAAAAATAACGAATTAAATGAAGAACAAATTAGTTTATTAAATAAGATAGGAATGATATGGAATGCGAAATTATATGAGGAGAAAGCAATTAAAGAAGCAATATCAAATAATTGGATGAAAAATTATGAATTGGCAAAACAATATTATGAAACAAAAGGTAATTTGTTAATACCACAAAGATATTCTTTTATTATAAATGATAAGAAAGTTAATTTGGGTTCATGGATAAGTCGTCAAAAGAGGTTATATCAGAATAACAAATTAAATGAGAAACAAATAGAGTTATTAGATAAAATAGGTATGATATGGCAAATTAATATAACAAGAAGTAACAATGACGAATTGTCATACAAATGGAAAAGAAACTATGAATTAGCAAAAGCTTACTATGAACAATACGGTGATTTATTTATGCCAGTTAGATATATTTCGATTTTAGATGGAGAAGTAATTAAATTAGGTTACTGGATTGATACACAAAGGCAAGCATATAAAAATAACAGACTAAGTGAGAAAAAAATATCATTGTTAAATAACATTGGTATGATATGGTCATTTAAATTAGAAAAAGACGGTATAAAAGAAAATTATATAACTGATTCATGGAAGAAAAACTATGAGTTAGTAAAGCAGTATTATGAAGAGCATGGTAATTCATTGATCCCACAGAAATATACTTTAGTTATAAATAATTGTAAAATAAATATAGGATTTTGGTTAATGAATCAAAGAATTGCATATAGAAATAACAAACTAAATGAGAAACAAATAGAATTATTAAATAAAATTGATATGGTATGGCAAATTAATGTGTTAAAGAGCAATGATGATGAATTATCATATAAATGGAAGAAAAACTATGAATTAGCAAAAAAATATTATGAAGAATGTGGTAACTTATTAATTCCAAAAAAATATGAGTTAGATATTAATGGTGATGTAGTTAGATTGGGTAATTGGATAAATACACAAAGAAAACTATATAAAGAAAATAAACTAAATGAAAAACAATTGAATTTATTAAATGATATTGATATGGTATGGTCATTTAAATTAATAAAAGATGACATAAGAAAAGAATTTATTCCAGATAAATGGATGAGAAACTATGAGTTAGCAAAAAAATATTATGAAAAACATAATAATTTGTTGATACCGTCTAATTATGAAGTTATTATTGACAATGTAACAATAAAATTAGGTAGATGGCTAAGTACTCAAAGACAAAATTACAGTAAAAATAATTTAAATGATAAGCAGATAGAATTATTAAATGGTATTAATATGATATGGAATCCTATTGATTATAAGAAATCTAATGATTATATAACGGAAAACTGGATGGATAGTTATCAATTAGCAAAATCATATTATGAAGAATATGGTAATTTATTAATTCCGGCAAGATATTCGTTAAATATAAATGATGGTGAAGTAAATTTAGGTAATTGGATTGTTACACAAAGACAAGCTTATAAGAATGGTAAATTGGATTATACAAAAATAGAATTATTAAATAAGATAGGAATGGTATGGCAAGTAAAAGTATGTAAAGATAATTCTATTAAAAATTATATATCAGATAAATGGATGAGAAACTATGAGTTAGCAAAAAAATATTATGAAGAGCATGGCAATTTATTAGTGCCTCAAAAATACTCATTAATCAAAGATGGTGAAAACATAAATTTAGGAACATGGGTTGTATACCAAAGATACCTTTATAAGAATAATAAACTAAATAAGAATCAGATTGATTTATTAAATAAAATAAAAATGGTTTGGAGAGTTTATGATTCAAGTAATAATGATAATGAAAAAAATATTGCAAACAAGTGGATGAAAAACTATGAATTAGCTAAAAATTATCATCAAAAATATAATAATCTGTTAATACCAAGCAATTATTGTTTAACAGTTAATAATGAAAGTATAAATTTAGGTAAATGGATTACAGAGCAAAGAAATTTGTATAAGAACAGTAAACTAAATGAAGAACAGATTAATATGTTAAATAGTATTGATATGATATGGAATATTAAAAAGTATGTTAATTATCAAAAATATATTGATGAAATATATATGTTATATTTGTATTATAAATTAAACGATGAACAGTTAAATGATATCTTAAAAAACAAAGTATTTATATATAAGGATGATAACACTAATGATATAAGTAAAAAACAAAGTAAATAAAGTGTTTTGTTATCTATCTTAAATTATTTATCTATAATTAAATTATATTAAGATGGGGGTGTTTTAATTGAATGATATTATTTCAAATGAGTGGATGGAAAAATATGAATTAGCAAAAAAGTACTATGAAGAGCGAGGTAATCTATTAATATTACAAAACTATTTTTTAATTATAAATAACAAAAAGGTGAATTTGGGAACATGGATTAAGTATCAAAGAGTTCTATATAAAGAAGGTAAACTTAATGAAAAGCAAATAGAACTATTAAATAAAATAGGAATGGTATGGCAGACTAATATATTAAGAAGTAATGATGATCAATCATCATACAAATGGAAAAGAAACTATGAATTAGCAAAAGAGTATTATGAAAAAAATGGCGATTTATTAATACCACACAACTATTTTTTAATTATAGATAACAAAAAGATGAATTTAGGAACATGGATTGTAACTCAAAGACAAGCCTATAAAAATAATAAATTAAATGAAAAACAAATAGAATTATTAAACAAAATAGGAATGATATGGCAGACTAATATATTAAAAAGTAATAATGATGAAATATCATACAAGTGGAATACTTTTCTG
>CAZFXQ010000085.1:0-4246 GCA_964523265.1 uncultured Muribaculaceae bacterium
GGGTGAATACTATGTGTAATAATTCAAATAATACTAATAATTGTAATTGTATATCTGAAATTTTAAAAGTAATAAACATTCTTCAAAGTGAAGTATGTCCTTTAGATTCATGTTTAGAAACATGTACAAGAGCATATTTTGGACCTAATTCATCAGTAGATTTTAATACAAGACCTGTTACATTATACACATGTGATAATACAAATATAACTATGCCAATATCAAATTTACCTGGTGAAGAAGTAACATCTAACATATTTAGAGTTGAAAAAGTTGATGGTTGTTGTGCTACGCTTAGGGTATTAGTATATAATACCGAAACAGGAACTTATACTTCAACTAATTCATTTTTTACCATAAACACAAATTGTTGTGGTGCAATTAAATGTTTAGCTGATACTTTTGTTGAAGGTGTTTAAAAGACCACAAAGTGGTCTTTTAATTTATATCATATATATCATCGATATTTATTTTTTCACCATTCATAGTTAGTAAGTATTTATCTTTTCTACCCACAATTTTTTCTTCTATATTTTTGCCATTTTTGTACATAATATTAATACTTGCTTGATATACATAATCGTTTCTCTTAAAAATACTATCTATTTTCCTCAATAAATCATATTTACTAATTTCTTTTTTTTCAATAGAATCAATTTTTTCTTCTTTCATTATATCTCTATTATTATGATAATAATACGTATTTTGAATATCTGTCTTTAATTTACTTACTTTTCCTTTATAGACTTCAGAATTATTCTCCATAAACTTATTCCTCCTATAAGATTTTATTAATAATTGTTATTAAAAATTACAACAAGAAGGTGAAATTATGAAAATTAATAATATCAAATTAAAAATTATAATATCTTGCATAATCTTTTTTATTATTAGTTTTATATCAATTTATAGTGTTTCAAATACATATGCTACAAAACAAATGTTTTGGTATGTTATAGGAATCATAATCATACTATTGTTTAAAAAAACAAATATTGATAAAATACTTGACATAAGTTTTATATTATATATCTTTCTAAACATAATTTTAATATTTTTATTAATTTTTGGTAACAAAATAAATGGTTCAAAGTGTTGGATAATATTGCCTAAAATAGGTTCATTTCAACCCAGTGAATTTATGAAAATAATAATAATACTTATAAATGCAAAATGTTTTTCGATACTAAATAAAAAAAGAAAATATACATTTAAATCAGATTTTAAAACTTTTCTTATAATAATATCACTCACTCTAATACCCAGTATATTAACATTTCTTCAACCAGATACTGGTATGGTATTAATTTATTTTTTAATAAGTTTAGTAATGCTTTATATGTATGGTATTAAAAAAACCGTTATACTTACATTTGTTTTAGTATTATCAACATTCATAGTAGTTTTTTTTGGCATCTATTTTTTTAAGGAAAAAACATTTATAAATATTTTTGGAACATCTTTTTTTTACAGAATAAACAGAATCACTGATTGGACAAATAATGATGGTATACAAATTAAAAATGCTTTAAGTGCAATTAAAGCTGCAGGGATAAAGGGGTTTGGTATCAGAAATACACCAATTTATATACCTGAAGCTCATACGGATTTTATTTTTTCTGTTTTTGCTAGCAACACTGGATTTATTGGAAGCGTTATATTGATATTAAATATTTTGTTTTTTGATATTCAATTATTTAAACTTATAAAAATAAGTAATAATAAAAATTATAAATATATTGTTATTGGTTTTTTAACAATGATTTTATATCAACAAATACAAAATATTGCAATGAATATTGGATTATTACCAATCATTGGAATAACTTTACCGTTTATTAGTTACGGTGGCTCATCACTATTAAGCTATATGGTCATATTAGGAATTATATTAAATTACAAAAATATTAGATTGAATTATTAACAAAAATGTTGTAGTATTATAATAGAGGTTGATGTATATGGTTAATATAAAACAAGATCAAATGATAAAATTAAGTGAAGAAGCTAGCAAACAAGAACATATTTATAACGAAATTATTGAAGAATTCAAGCAAAAGATAATAAACAAAATAAATGAAGTATTAAATTATTATAATGAAACGAGTAAAGTCTCTTATATTACTGATTTTATTAATGAAGAAAAAGCAACGCTTAAAAATATGGCTAGATATAAGCGTATATTAAATAATATTATTGATAATTTAGGTACCATGACAAATATAAATTTAGCAGATGAAATGTTTAATGAACAAACAAGTTTAAATAATAATATTGATTTTAGTTATATAGTGGATAAGTTTGAAATAGAACTATTAAGAAAATTAAATCTTAATGAAGAAATAAAAAAAGAATTAATTGATGTATTTAAGAATAATATTAATGTCTTACAAGAAAATATACATGAACTAAATGCAAATATGATTAAACAATTTAAAAATATGTATAATGAATTTAGCAACCCAAATTATGATTATAAAAACATATTAAATAGTATGCCGCCTGATGAGGCCATAAAGTATTTAAGTGATAGACTTAATAGCATGAGTGATGATGAAGCTAAAAATACTATCGAAATGCTTTTACAAAGTAATATTAGGCCAGAAATAAAGGAATTTTTAAATAATGAAAAAACAAAAAATAAAGTCATATAACTAGACTTTATTTTTTTAATAAACAATATAAAAAACTCTTACGAGTATTTTTAACATATGGTGACGCGTATGGGATTTGAACCCATGAATGCCGCCGTGAAAGGGCGGTGTGTTGAACCACTTCACCAACGCGCCAGTTTTTTTTACAAAATGGTGGGCCTGAATGGACTTGAACCATCGACCTCACGCTTATCAGGCGTGCGCTCTAACCAGCTGAGCTACAAGCCCATTTTATACTGGCAAAACTGACAATAAAAAAATAAGTGGTGGAGCTTAAGGGATTCGAACCCTTGACCTCCTCGGTGCAAGCGAGGCGCTCTAGCCAACTGAGCTAAAGCCCCACAAAGCATATACAAAGTAAATGCATATTAATAATATCAAAAAGTTATAGAAAAATCAATACCCTTTTTACTTTTTTTGTAAATAAAATAAAAAGAGTTAAAAAACCCTTTTTATAAACATTTAACTGCACTCTCAATTAATATTTCAAGTTCTGTATCACTCGCATTAATTTTCTTTTCACTAAGCCACTCATTTGCTTTTTTTAAAACTAATTGCTTTTTTTCATCACAAGTAAGATTCTTACCTACTTGTTCAACATAATTAACAGTTTTTTCAATTATATCTTTCTTTAATTTATCATTTATGTATTCCTGATAAATACTTTTTATTCTAAGGCCTAAATATCCAATAACAGCTGTTATAACAGTACTCATAATTTGTATCAAATTATTAGAAATAATAGTAAAAATATCACTCACTTAAAAATCCCCCAATAATGAAAATGCATTTTCAATATATACTATTCACTATTTTAATTTTATTATGTGTTATTTTACCATATATGTTAAAATTTATTTCTTCTTTTATTTTCATAAAACAAATTATCTTTTACAAAAATCATCTTATTAGAATATCCTCTGTTTTCAAAATCTTCTTCATCTACATCAAATCCATTTTTCTTTGCAACCATAATACTACCTTGATTATTTAATGATATATCTAATTTTATTTGTCTTATATTATAGTTTGAAAATATATAATCTGTTAGTTCTTTTAATAACAAGCTTGCATAACCCAATTTTCTTTTGTTATGTAAAATTGCGCATTCAATATAAATATCATCATTTGAAATTCCCGATATATATACATATCCTATTGGTTCTAAATTATTTAAAACAACATATGCGCTACCAAAAAAAGAATTATTATTACGTGATGCATATAGCCTTTTTGATATATCACTAATAAAATTTGATTTTGATTTTCCAGTTTCAAACTCATTCTTAATACTTTCATATTCCTCTTTATAAGAATCTAATACAAAATGTTCTAATTTAATCATAATAAACTCCCCTTTATAAAACAAAAACGTTGATAAATCAACGTTAATAACTAATGGTCGGAAAGACAGGATTTGAACCTGCAACCTCACGGTCCCAAACCGCGTGCACTACCAAATTGTGCTACTTTCCGAAGCAACATAATTGTATCAAATATGTTTTAAAAAGTCAATAATAAATTGGCGCGCTCGAAGGGATTCGAACCCCCGACACCTTGGTCCGTAGCCAAGTGCTCTATCCAGCTGAGCT
>CAZFXQ010000086.1:0-4033 GCA_964523265.1 uncultured Muribaculaceae bacterium
AAAAAAATAAAGAATAATTTACTATTTAAAAATATCTTCATATTACTTTTTACAGGTGTTATATCTAAGTTAATTGGTATGATAGGTAAAATTATATATACAAGAAGCGCTGGATTAAACATAGTATCTATTTATGCTCTTTTAACACCTACTTTTATGCTCATTTTAACAATTATTCAATTTGGCTTTCCAATTACAATATCAAAACTTTCTGCAGAAGAAAAATATGATAACAACTTATTACTAAAAAATGCATATATAACTGGTTTTATAATAGATATGTTTATTTCTATAATTATTTTATTAACAAATAGTATTATTGCAAACATGCTTCATATGAATTCTTTAAAGTATCCAATATTATTTATTATTTTTATAACACCATTTATTACAATATCTAGTATTCAAAGAGGATTCTTACATGGTAAAGAAGATATGTTAATACCTTCTATATCAAATATTATAGAAGAAATAATTAAAATATTATTAATTATTATACTGCTTCCAATTGCAATAAATAAATCAAATATAACTGCAGTTTCTTTTCTTATTTTATTTAATATAATAACAGAACTATCTAGTATATATTTGATGAATAATAGAATAAATAAAAAATATAATACTAATTATAATAGTAAAATCAATATACAAGTAATAAAAGATATTTTAAATATATCTATTCCTACTACATGTACTAGATTAATATCATCCATTGGTTTTTTTTTAGAGCCTATACTTCTTACCATGTTATTAATTAAAAATGGTTATACATCAAATTATATAACTATAGAATATGGAATAATAAACTCATATGTACTTCCACTTCTTGCAATGCCCACTTTTTTTTCCATATCAATTGCATCAGCACTACTACCTAATATTACAAAATTATATAAAAATAAAAACTATAAAAGTTTTAAATGCCAGTTATTTAAATTATTATCCCTTTCAATTGTTATCGGTATTTTATGTTTAACATTCATTACTATTTTTACCGATGATATACTAAAAATATTATATAAAATAAATGTTGGTAAAAATTATATAAGGTCGCTTGCCCCATTTTTTATACTAATATATATCCAACCAACATTATCAGTTGCAATTCAAGCTGGAGGAAAAACAAAAAAATTATTTAAAGTATCAATTATAAGTATGATTATTAAATATACTATACTTTCCTTATTATGTATTTATGGTTTTGGAATAAATTCTTTAATTATCGCTATTATTATAGGAATTATAGTAACTACAATTCAAGAAATTATTATTACAAAAAAAATAGTTAACTCTTAACTATTTTTTCTTTGTATATATTATTACACCTATAATTAGTACTATTGCTATACCACCAATAACAAAGTATTTAATTATATCATCATATGTTTTAGCATTATTTTCAAACTTATTTAATGTTGTTTTCTTACTACTTGTTGTATTATTATCATTATTATTTGGAGCTGGATCACCATTATTATCGTCTTGATCAATAGGCTCTGGATCAATAGTTCCTGGATCATTATTACTAACAACAGTATATCTATCTACCTCATTACCATTTAAATCTTTTACTATAAGTGTGTTATCACTATATTCAAGTGTAACATTATCATGCGGCACTTCTTCATAATTAAATTCACCATTTACTGTTATTTCTTTTTCATTTACTTCATATCCACTTAAATCTATTCTTCCTAAAGTATACTCACTTACTCCATATTGTGTACCATCTTCATCAGTTATACTAATATTTAGTTGATTATTACTAATATTCATATTATATTCATCTACACCTAAAATATCAAGAAATTCATGTGTATAATATAAATTATTCATTATTTCTTCATTATTATCTATTTCTGTGTATAAATATCTTTCTTCATAATTTATATTATATTTATTACTTTCGATTGCATCTGAAACAGCAAATTCTATAATTATTTGTTCTCCATAATATAAATAAGCAAGCCCTGTATTATTTGCAATTACTATATTATTATCAACGGATATAATATTATCTTGAGTATCATCATCATTTATTATTTCCATATTACTACTAATGTCACTAGTTATTCTAAATTCATCATATAAATTTAGATTTTCATACTTTGTAATGAAAACACTAGGTATAACTATTCTATCTAATTGATTTATATTTATATTACTTGAAGAAAATGCGCTGTAGTCAATATATAACTCTTTTAAATTTGGATTATTACTAAAATCAACTCCACTTATATTAGTAACTACTATATCCAAATATTCTAATGCAGGATTATTACTTATATCTAACTCTACTAATCTATTTGAGGATAATTCTAATTCTTCTAAATTTTCTAAACCACTTAAATCAACAAAAGTTAAATTATTATCAGATAAATGTAGTTCTGTTAAATAATGTAAGGTTCCTAAATTTATTTGATTTAATCTATTATCTTTTATATTTAAAAACTCTAAATTAGTCAAACTACTTACATCTATTGATGTAAGATTATTATTATCAAGACTCAATTTCTCTAAATTAACTAACTTTTCTATACCTGTTGCATCATCTATACTTCCTTCATCAGCATAAACACGGGTAATAGCTAAAAACTGTTCATCGGTTATTACGTCTTCATATGATAAACTTGCATTATTTTCATCATTATAACTGTCTATTACTCTTTGGTATAAATTACCATTACGAAACCCAGCTTGATAGCATGCCGTTTGCTCCTCACAAGAAATTCCATAATATGTTGGAGCCCCACCTTTTAATCTATTAGTTGTAATATTTGTTAACATATATGTTAAAGAGAATAACACAACAAATATTATTGCTATTAATACTATATTTAGTATTCTTCTTTTTTTTATTACTTCATTAGATGGTCTACCCACCTTGTTTTTAAACATAACAAACACTCTCCTATTCTTGTGTTTATTATATCATCAGCCCCCCCCCTAGTGTCAATTAACAAAACTTATATTTGACATTTTTAGTCAAAAAAATTTCTAACATAAATTATTTGCTAGAAATCTTTTATTTTATTATTATATGTAAACAACACTGATGGTCTATGTCCACCGCCAGTTTTCATTTTATCAGTCTTAATAACTTTATCTTTGATAATTCTTCGAAATGCTGGATCAAGTAATTTTTTACCTAAAATGACCTCATATACCTGCTGCAACTCTCCTAATGTAAAATATTTTGGCATCATATTAAACACAATATCCGTATACTCAATTTTGTTTTTTAATCTTTCAATACCACTTATAATAACCAAAGGATGATCAAAAGCTATTTTTTTATTTTCTTTAATTTTAAAATCATACCTATCTGTTGTTTTATCTCTTAATGTTTTAGATATAACAAATTTTATTTCTTCATTACCGTTATCTAATGTCACATTATATTCATTATTATCTTCTAATACTAAACAATCAAACCAAGAAGAATTTGGCGTTAATCTTTCATTTAACATATTCTTATCAATAAGCGCCATATACGAAGTACTTATAACTCGCATTCTTGGATCTCGTTTTACATCACTAAATGTGTATAGTTGTTCAATATATATATCCTTTAAATTAGTTTCATCTTTTAGTATTCTTTTAGCAGCTTCATCTAGTGTTTCATTCATCCTAACAAAACCACCAGGTAAACACCATTTATCTTTAAATGGATAATTATTTCTTTTAACTAATAAAATACTAAATTTTTTTTCTGATAATTTTCTATAATTTCCACTTGCTTTATTTGAAACACTCATTATTAATATATCTGTAGTAACTGATGGTTTTTCAAATAAATCAGGGTTATATTCTTTTAAAAATTCCTCTTCTGAATCATATGTTTTATTATCCATTCTAAATCAATACCTCCTTATGCATTATATCATTATTTTAGAAACTTTTCATTAATTTTTTTGATAAACTCATAATCTAAATTACGCATTATTTTAATCCTTTTTTGATTAATTACAGTTTCTATTTTCATTTGGAGTATGCAAATCAAAGCTACGATTTTTTAAATCTATATTAGTTG
>CAZFXQ010000087.1:0-3852 GCA_964523265.1 uncultured Muribaculaceae bacterium
ATAATTTTATATCATACTTATCATTAATACTATCGAAATAACTTTCAGCAGCTTTGCAATGCGGACAACCATCACCATAAAACAAGTATATATTAGCTGTTTTAGCATTAATTTTAGACACAAATAAAAAGTTAGCAAATAGAATTGATAAACATATTATTAATTTCTTATACATTTTGTGTTTCCTTAAGTTTTGCATAACATGCGTCAAATGCCCTTTTAAAGTTTTTAACATCTTTTGCTGTTGTCAAATCAGATATACTTATTCTTATAGTATTTGCTGCTCTTTTTTCATCTTTGTAAAGTGCTAAAACACATCTTGATACCTCATCCATTGATGATGCACACTTTTTTGAAACATAAACCCCACATTCATTTAATAATTCTATCATTCTGTCTGCATTATCAATACTAATATTTATTATGTTGCTAATACTTTTTGATGTACTATTAATTTTAATATCATTATATGCCGTTAAAAACACTTTTAATTCATTACTTAATCTATTAACATATTCTTTTTTTATATCAAAATCACTATATGCAAGTTCTAATGCACTTTCTAAAGAAACTATTAATTCAACAGGTGGCATACCACCTCTATATCTCGAGGTTAAATTACCTCCTGTAATTAATGGTGTTATTTTTACTTTATTTTTCTTTATTAAACAACCAATTCCCTTTATACCATTAAACTTATGAGCTGTAAACGTAGCTAAATCAACACATGAAAAATCAAATCTTTCTTTTCCTATTATTTGTGATGCATCAACATGGAAATAACAATTAGGATAACTTTTTAGCATCATACCTATTTGTTCAACATTTTGTCTTATTCCAAGTTCACTATCTGCATAACATATTGATACTAAAACCGTATCTTCTCTAATCAAACTTTTTAAATCATCCATATCTACAGTTCCATCTTCATTTAACTTAACAATACTAACTTCATAACCAGATAACTTTAAAAACTTAATTGAATCTATAACAGAGGGATGCTCTAAATTTGTTGTTATAATATGTTTGCCTCTATTTGCTAGACAAAGACCTTTAATAGCTAAATTATTGGCTTCACTAGCACTTGATGTATATATAATGCTCTCCTCACTTACCTTTAAAATATTAGCGATGTGTCTTGTTGCATCATCCAATCTTGCTTTACAAAGTATACCAAGTCGATTATTCGAATTTGGATTACCAGGATAGTTTTTAGCTGCTGTTGAAAAATTCTTAATTACAATATCATTTGGAAATGTTGTTGAACAATGATCAAAATATAACATAAATACTCTCCTAACTAATTATTTTAAATAATAAATCTATCATAAAAACAACTAAAACTATTTTAAACAATATATCTTTTATATTATTACTAATAGTCTTATATATATTTTCTAATAAAGGTTGCACATATATAAAGAAAAACGTACCATATAATCCAAATTTAATGGATGTTTCCAAACATATTCTACCATTTAAATTAAATTTATTATTTTTATAGCTCCATAGTACAATATTAAAATACTCATCAAGAACATAATGACTGAAATATTCTAAAATGGTTGACACAATAATTATCACAATAAAATAAGCAAATAATTTAACATATTTATTTTTTCTTTTTAAATAATTTTTATTAAGATTATTAAGCATTAAAAGTAGTAATATACCCCCAATTCCATATATAGGTAAAAAAGGTCCATAAAAAAAGCCACGGTTTACAAATCTATGTCTATATATTAAAAACCACATTACTTCATATAACCAACCTGAAAACGAATAAATAAAAAAATAATAAAAATATTTTCTAAAAATAAAATATTTTTTTTTGATACTTCTTTTCATACTACCCTTAATATCCTTTACAATAAGTATACCAAAAACAAATAAAAAAAGGAAGACAAAACAAAAAATAATTAGTTTAAACTAATTATTTTTTGTTTTGTCTTCCTTTTTTTATTTGTTTTTGGTATACTTATTGTAAAGGATATTAAGGGTAGTATGAAAAGAAGTATCAAAAAAAAATATTTTATTTTTAGAAAATATTTTTATTATTTTTTTATTTATTCGTTTTCAGGTTGGTTATATGAAGTAATGTGGTTTTTAATATATAGACATAGATTTGTAAACCGTGGCTTTTTTTATGGACCTTTTTTACCTATATATGGAATTGGGGGTATATTACTACTTTTAATGCTTAATAATCTTAATAAAAATTATTTAAAAAGAAAAAATAAATATGTTAAATTATTTGCTTATTTTATTGTGATAATTATTGTGTCAACCATTTTAGAATATTTCAGTCATTATGTTCTTGATGAGTATTTTAATATTGTACTATGGAGCTATAAAAATAATAAATTTAATTTAAATGGTAGAATATGTTTGGAAACATCCATTAAATTTGGATTATATGGTACGTTTTTCTTTATATATGTGCAACCTTTATTAGAAAATATATATAAGACTATTAGTAATAATATAAAAGATATATTGTTTAAAATAGTTTTAGTTGTTTTTATGATAGATTTATTATTTAAAATAATTAGTTAGGAGAGTATTTATGTTATATTTTGATCATTGTTCAACAACATTTCCAAATGATATTGTAATTAAGAATTTTTCAACAGCAGCTAAAAACTATCCTGGTAATCCAAATTCGAATAATCGACTTGGTATACTTTGTAAAGCAAGATTGGATGATGCAACAAGACACATCGCTAATATTTTAAAGGTAAGTGAGGAGAGCATTATATATACATCAAGTGCTAGTGAAGCCAATAATTTAGCTATTAAAGGTCTTTGTCTAGCAAATAGAGGCAAACATATTATAACAACAAATTTAGAGCATCCCTCTGTTATAGATTCAATTAAGTTTTTAAAGTTATCTGGTTATGAAGTTAGTATTGTTAAGTTAAATGAAGATGGAACTGTAGATATGGATGATTTAAAAAGTTTGATTAGAGAAGATACGGTTTTAGTATCAATATGTTATGCAGATAGTGAACTTGGAATAAGACAAAATGTTGAACAAATAGGTATGATGCTAAAAAGTTATCCTAATTGTTATTTCCATGTTGATGCATCACAAATAATAGGAAAAGAAAGATTTGATTTTTCATGTGTTGATTTAGCTACGTTTACAGCTCATAAGTTTAATGGTATAAAGGGAATTGGTTGTTTAATAAAGAAAAATAAAGTAAAAATAACACCATTAATTACAGGAGGTAATTTAACCTCGAGATATAGAGGTGGTATGCCACCTGTTGAATTAATAGTTTCTTTAGAAAGTGCATTAGAACTTGCATATAGTGATTTTGATATAAAAAAAGAATATGTTAATAGATTAAGTAATGAATTAAAAGTGTTTTTAACGGCATATAATGATATTAAAATTAATAGTACATCAAAAAGTATTAGCAACATAATAAATATTAGTATTGATAATGCAGACAGAATGATAGAATTATTAAATGAATGTGGGGTTTATGTTTCAAAAAAGTGTGCATCATCAATGGATGAGGTATCAAGATGTGTTTTAGCACTTTACAAAGATGAAAAAAGAGCAGCAAATACTATAAGAATAAGTATATCTGATTTGACAACAGCAAAAGATGTTAAAAACTTTAAAAGGGCATTTGACGCATGTTATGCAAAACTTAAGGAAACACAAAATGTATAAGAAATTAATAATATGTTTATCAATTCTATTTGCTAACTTTTTATTTGTGTCTAAAATTAATGCTAAAACAGCTAATATATACTTGTTTTATGGTGATGGTTGTCCGCATTGCAAAGCTGCTGAAAGTTATTTCGATAGTATTAATGATAAGTATGATATAAAATTAT
>CAZFXQ010000088.1:0-3783 GCA_964523265.1 uncultured Muribaculaceae bacterium
ACCAACATGATATAATCCATTATCTGTCATTTAACTCACCTTAAATTATTATATAAATATTTATATAATTGTCAATAATTATACCTTATATATCACGTTACATTTGAGACACTGTAGGCTTGTATATAGTATAATTCCCCTATCTATATTAATTAAAGTGGGGGACTTATTATTAGTTATAACATAATAACGAATAATTTATAATATTTAAAATATATTTGTTGCTGCAATTATCTAAAGTACGATAATTATAAGATAAAGTAACAAATAATATATAAGTAAAATTTAAAAGATATATAAGTTAAATATTTAAAAAAAATTATAAATTATGATAGATTGGTATATATCAATATGAAAGAGTAGTATAAAAAAGATAGTACAAGAGTACTACCCAAGATTTTAAAAAAACAAATGTTAACATAATATGTATTATATGAAGTTAGCATTACACATCACGAGACTGTATTTCAGCTATCTTAGCAAGAACTTCCGATGCATTATCTTGATTAATTTCAGTGTATCCAAGTTCCTGTAATGCTTGTATTTTTGCAGAATTAATTTCTTGTGTTCTGCTTAATTTTTCTTCGTTTTTATGTTCTATTTCAATAACAAATTTTTTATGTTGTTCTGCAAGTTTTGATTTAGAAGCTCCACCATTTCTATATAATACCATAGCAGTATGGACAATACTTTCTAAAATAAATTGTTCTTCTTCATTAAATACATATTCTTCAGGTTTAACAAAGCCTAATAATTTATTAAAATATCCCATTATATATTTTAATTCTTTGACATTTTCAAGCCCTTGAATGAAATTAAGTAAGTATTTATATGTAATAAATGCATCTTCTGTTCCTTCAATAAAACGTTCTTTAATAATAAATATTATATCATTTAATAGTTCTTGTTCACGAGGTTTTAACTCCTTAAATTCAATCATTTCATTATGATTCAAGTTAGTGGTTTTACCATCACCAGATAGAACCAAATCTACTTTATTTATAAATTCAGCATCAACTTTAATATCAATGATTTCACTTGAATCTTTTATGTCTAGTAAATTAAATAATTTCATTTTTTTATCTTTAGGCCATTTCGAAACATCATTCATTTCCAAATAATTATATATCATTTGTCTTGAAACTCCTAAATATTTAGCTAACTTTACCTTTGAAATACCAAGTTCCTGCAATATTTCATTTAGTTTATCCATTTTGACATCTCCCCTACTATCATATTACAATTATAATTTTACATTTTTTTACAATTTTGTCAATATTTTTACAAAATAAAAAAGTAAAATAATATTATTTATCTTACTTTTTATACTTTTTATATAAAGTTTTGAATTTGAATCCACACAAACTACTTAATGTATCTTTGTTTTTATCTAAAAATTCATCTATATTATCGTTATTTAAAAATGAATAATATAAAATATTTGCAAGTATAACATCATTTCTATTGTCTATATTTTGTTCAATTTTTTTACCATTGTATTCAATTATAATTCTACTGTTAAATTTGGAAGACACATTCTTTTTAATTAATTTATCTTCTATATTCCATGTGCTAATTAATCTAATATTAAACTTATTTTCTGTATTAAATGTTAAATTGTATTCTTCTAATATTGAATACATATTATTTTTTTTACAGTTATCTGAAATCATCAATTTTTTTGCAAAAGTATTATCATCATATTTTACCTTTTGGATAATATTTTCTGTATTATACATATCTATGGTACCAACATTATAATTAATTATATTATATATAAATAATGTATATTCATTACCATTTTCATTAAAATTAAAACTGGTGGTTAATGAGTTGTTATTTATATCAATCTCATGATATACTTTATCAATTATTTCAGGTAATGATAAGTTTTTATCATCATAGCATTTTATAAAATGTTTAATATATTCTCTTATACTTTTACTAGTACAATTTAAGCTAATATAACTTCTTTTATTTAAATCAGTTAAAAACTTATTTATATCCTCATCATCAATACTATTATTTATATCCACATCAGTATCTATAATTGGATTATTTTCAAAGAAATGTTCTCTTATCGCTATTTTAACACTATCTTTTTTTAAATCATAATTGTATGTTTCATAATCTATTAAATCATCATTATAGTGTCCATATGCGTATTTATCTGTTTTGCATGATGACAAAGTTCCAATAAGTGTTCCCGCAAGTAAAATGCATGTTGCTTTTTTTAAAGTGTTCATCATAACTACTCTCTTTCTAAACTAATACTAACATACGAAAACACTTAAATCAATATATTATAGTAAAAAAGTAAATAATTTTAATAATAGTGGCATGATGATACTATTACCAAGACAATATAAAATAATTAATAATATACTTATCAAATATGATAATAGATATTTACCAAAAAATGTTTTAAAATTTAATTCGTTTTTTTTAATTAATGCTTTTATGAACTTAATTGAAGCATCTACTGCAAAAAAAGAAATAAAAAAATAGATTAATATACTTATTATATAAAATGGAATGATATATAGTATCATACCTACTATACCTTTTATACCATAACTTAAAATAAATGTAGACATACTAATACCCAACATAAAACCTTTAAAAAATAAATAAATAATTATAAAAGGTATACCAATCATTGATATTCCCAAAATAAAAATAGTGGTTAATTCTAAAATATTACTAAATAAATCATTTAAAAATGCATTAAAACCATATACATCAGATGTTGAGTTTTTAATATTATTAATAAACACAACTAGTTGATCTTATAATAAAAAAACAAAGTTCCTAGTATAAGTCCTATGATAAATATAATTATATTAAATCGTAATAAATATTTTTCCTTTTTTATAGTTTCGTTTAAGTAGTTAATAATTTTCCTCATTTTTTTCTCCTTTTACTTAAATATATTAACTATATAATCAATTTATTCTTTAAATTTAATATGTTTTATATTATAATATAATTGAGGTGAATGATATGAGTAAAGAAACTAAAGAAAAAAAGAAAAAAAAGAAATTAAAAATAAATTGGACCAAAGTATGTG
This sequence comes from uncultured Muribaculaceae bacterium, assembly GCA_964523265.1. Lineage (GTDB taxonomy): Bacteria > Bacillota_I > Bacilli_A > RF39 > UBA660 > Aphodocola. The sequence continues at coordinate 3,071 of CAZFXQ010000088.1, forward strand.
TATGGTTTGCCTTACTTGCTATGATTGGTTCAGCATTACTTGCAGTAATATCTCCAATACTTAGATAATTAGAAATGGTATTCTAATTATTTTTTTTTAATATAATTTATTATGAATAATAAAACTAATTTAATAAATTTACAAATACTTGCTATTATAGGCTTTATTATAGGATTATTATTATCTTTTTTACTTTCTTATAATGAAAAGTTACTAAGTGAAAATAAAGTTCCTATATTTGATAATAAACAAGCTCAAACATTAAATATATTAAGAGCTGGTCTTATATTTATTGTTACCTTAGTTTTTTTATACATAAACTTTATTTCATATCAAGTTTGTGATGCTAATGAAAAAAATACATCATTTTTAAACTTTGAATCTACACTACTTTCTGTTATAGTAGCTATAATAGGAATATATATAGCCATTACAAATTATAATAAAAGTTTTAATTTAATTGAAATAGAAAATATATAAAAGAAGCAAAAATTAATTTTCTGCTTCTTTTAACATTGTAGTTATTAATATTCCATATCCTCTTTTTGGATTATTTACTACCACGTTAGTAACTGCACCTACTATTTTATTATCTTGTATTATAGGTGAACCACTCATTCCTTGAATAATACCTCCGGTTTTTTCAATTAAATTATTATCTGTTATCTCAAACAAAATATTTTTGTTATCTTGTAAATCATTATTTATTTTAA
>CAZFXQ010000089.1:0-3736 GCA_964523265.1 uncultured Muribaculaceae bacterium
GAAGTATTAATAGTGGGTGCAGTGTTAATAGTGGTTTTATATATAATAAATACATATGTAAATAATTTGAGTGTATTTATTGGTATTATAAAACCAATATTAAATGCTTTGGGTTCTTTTATATTTTTATATGTTTTTAAAGTTTTAGGCGATATGTTTTTTAAAAAAGAATGTCTTGGTGGTGGAGATGTTAAATTAATGTGTTTAGTAGGTTTAGTTATTGGCTTTGATATGTCCATTGTAACGATATTTTTAGCAGCGTTTATAGCACTTCCACTTTCAGTTGTATCATTAATTAAAAATGATAATAATGTGTTACCATTTGGCCCTTATTTGTCCATTGCAGCATCTATTTTGTTTTTGACAAATATAAATTTAAATATGATATTAGAATTTTTTGTTAATAGATAAAAAAACAACCGATAATAATAATCGGTTGTTTTTATAAATCAAGCATTTCTTCTTCTGTTGGCTGATTAGTTTTTTGTGATACTTGAGTATTTTGAGTATTAGGTTGTACACTTGAAGCACCATATACTATTTTTGCATCATCATCATCTAAATCAACCAATCTTAAGACTTCTTCAATTGTTGTAATATTTTGTAATACTTTAAGTAATCCATCTTGAAGTAATGTTGTAGTATCACCTGTGTAAACTAATTTTCTAAGTGCATCTTTAGGCATTCCATTAGATATAGCATCTCTTATTTCTTGTGAGATAACAAGTACTTCATGAAGCGCTATTCTACCTTTATAACCGCTTACACATTCTGAACATCCTTCAGAATAGGCAAGTTCTGTAACATCAATTCCTAAATTGTTTTTAAATAACATTCTTTCATAATCAATAGCAGGTCTTTTTTTCATGCAATGAGGACATATTCTTCTAGCTAATTTTTGTGAAATAATACCATTTAATGAACTAGCAAGTAAATATCTTTCAACATCCATATCAGTTAAACGTTCAATTGTATTAAGAGCATTATTGGTATGGATTGTAGATAATACTAAATGTCCAGTAATTGATGCTCTAACTGCTATTTTTGCAGTTTCATCATCACGAATCTCACCAATCATTATTATATCAGGATCTTGACGTAAAATAGATCTTAAAACATTTGCAAAAGTAAGACCAATCTCACTATTAACCTGTATTTGATTTATTCCATCCATACTCATTTCAACTGGATCCTCAACAGTTACAATATTAACTTCAGGTGTGTTAAGCATTTGTAAAAGAGAGTACACAGTAGTTGATTTACCAGAACCTGTTGCACCAGTTACTAGGATAATACCATTTGGTTCTTTTATTAATTCTTTCATCTTTTTTAAATTATTTGGTGCAAATCCAAGACTTTCAAGTCCTTGAAGTGATGCTGTGTAGTCTAGTATACGAATAACTATTTTTTCACCTTCATTAGTAGGAAGCGAAGAAACACGCATATCTAAATTTATATCTTTAATAGTAGTTTTAATAGCACCGTCTTGAGGTAATCTAGATTCAGTAATATCCATGCCAGAAATAATTTTAAGTCTTGCTACTAAGTTTTTTCTAATTGCTTCAGGTATTACCGTATAATCAATTAAAACACCATCTATTCTAAATCTTACTTTTATAGTAGTTTCGGTAGGATCAAAGTGAATATCACTTGCACCTGCTTCAGCAGCTAAATAAATAATTTCATTAACAATATCAGTTATCGGTAATCTGTTAAAATCCAATTGTTTAAGCATAATTATCTCCCCATTTTACATCAGTGCTATTATTATTTTTATCTTTATACTAGATTTTATTATAATAATATTATATAATATAATCATAAATATATCAAGAATGAAAAAGGTGATTGTAAATGAAAAAAAATAATAAAGGATTCTTTTTGGTGGAAGCAATAGTAGTTATTACATTAGTAACATCTGTTTTAGCCTTTGTTTATCCATCATTATCCAATATATATGATACATTTAATAATCAAGCTAAATATTATGATCAAACAAAAGATTTGTATTATTTAAGGGCACTTTATAATTATGAAGGTCTTCGTATTAATAAAAATATTATAGATGATATGACTAAAGGTTGTCCTAAAAACGAAAATCCTTGTTCTTTAGCTGAAGAAGTTGGATGTAAATCTATTAATAATTTAAGTGAAGTTGATGAAACAAATTTATATCTTTTAAATTCTTCGGAAGATAATTTTAGTTATATAAAATTTTATATTACTGATTATGTGGCAGAACCAACTAGTAGTGATGATGAGTTTAATAAATATTTACACCAATTAAAAAAAACTAGTTGGGATAAAGATTCTTATAGATTAATTGGTGTGTTTCAAGAAGGAACAAACCCTAAAAGGTATGCATCAATAAAAATATATAATCCAAATGATAAGGGATTTTGTGAAGGAAAGTATTAAGGGTGTGATTATGAGAAAATTAAATAATAAAGGAATGACACTAATTGAATTAATTGTTAGTTTTGTTTTGGTAGCTGTTGCAGCAACATATTTTTATAGTACACTTGATGTTGTGGTTAAATTGTATAAAGAATCTACTAATGAAACTGACAAATTTGTTGAGGAAGATTATGCAATAAGAATGGCAGAAGCATGTCTTAATAATGGTGTAGCAACTAAATATTATACTAAAGGATATTCAAGTAGTGCTTTTTGGAGTGCGGGAAATATAAAAAAAATAAAATTAACAAAATCTGGTAAGACAATAGAATTTTACTACATAGTGCCATAATAAAGAAATTATAGAAGTTTAAAGATAAGATATTTTAAATAACTTATCTTTTTTTTATTAAACATAGTAAGTGTTTGCATATGAATGCTTATACCATTAAATGAAAGTATTAGGTATGATAAGCTAAATTTTAATATGTTTGATATATTAAGGGTATTTAGTAAATTAATGCCAGAGGTAACTTCAAGAATAGAGTTTATAGTAAAAGATAAAAATGGACTTAAATTAAATATTTCATTTATTAAACTAATTAATATGCTAAAAAGTATAATTATTCCAAAAACGAGTAGACATGATGAAATAGATTTATTTATGGTACTTATTAATTCGTTATAATAATTTATATTAGTTATTTTTTTATCTATATTTTTATCATTAATAAAATGTTTTCTTAATAAAAATGCTTTTATTATACTTGATAAGTATAAAAGTAAGAGTATTAATATTCCTATTTTTATATTATTAAAAATACTAATTCCAATTGTATAAATAATAAATAAAGGATTAATAAAACCTGTTATATAAAGAAGATATTCTGCATTTTCTTCAGTTATTAATCCTTTTTCTAAATAGTTATTAATAAATATAGCATTAGAGGGAGTACCACATATCATAGATGTAATATATACTATTGTTTCATTTTCATCAAAGTTAAATAATTTTTTAAATAATATTTTTATTTTTTTTGGAATAATAAGTGTTAAATTACATTTCGTTATCATGGAACCAATTATCATATTAGGAAAAAGTGATGGAAATATTTTTGTTATAAAAACATTTGATGTAATAATAATATTACTTACTATTATTCTTGAATTAATAATAATTAGTATTTCAAATAGTATTAATATATAAAGAATTAAGATATTTTTATATTTAGTCATTTTTCACCCTTTTATTTAATATATTATTTATATAATTTATTTTATTAAAGGAGAGAATATGAGTAAAATGATTAGGAAACTTATTCTTTTAAAAGATGATATA
>CAZFXQ010000090.1:0-3620 GCA_964523265.1 uncultured Muribaculaceae bacterium
AATATGAAAAATATAGAATAATACAAGATCAAAAATATATATCTTCAATGGATGAATTTTATAATAAATATTTGGAAGAAAATAACAATATAGAAGATTAAAAAAATAATTATTATTTAATATTAATAACTATAAATATAGAGGTAAAGTATGAAGAAAAAGAAATTTTATGATTTTTTAGTATCGTTAGAAAATTGTGAAAAATGTACTAATTTAGATTGCAAAGAAAAATCTTTAATAAACTTTTATAAAGAAAAAGAATTATGTGTTAATATTCCTTCAATTTGGACAGACTGGTTTAATAGAACTGAGTCAGATATAATGATTATTGGTCAAGATTGGGGACCATATAATGATATGAAGAAATTTCATAATTTATTAAAAGAAGATAAATCTAATTGGAAAGAAATAATAGAATTAGAGAAAAGTAATACCAAAAAGATGTTAGAATATTATATTAAAAATTCCTCAAACAATAAATATTCGTTAGATGATATATTTATAACTAATGCTATAATGTGTGCTAGACAAGGTGATAATTATAGAGGAAATAATATAGATTTAAAAAAATCTACGATGAACTGCAGTGAACACTTATTAAAACAAATTGATATAGTAAAACCTAAAGTAATTTTAACACTTGGTTATTATCCTCTAAAATCATTGGCATTAATTTTTAATTTTAAGATAAATAGTACGTTAAAAAGTACGATTGAAAAGTATCCAGAAATAAATGTAGATAATTATGTTATAATTCCTCTATATCATCCAGTTGCTCAAATAAGGAAAGATGAGCAATTAAGGCAATATAAAAGAATATGGAAATATATAAATTAAAGGGAGTGATTAAAATGTCAAATGAAGAAAAGTTAACTAAAGTTGGAATTAACTGGTTGGTATTGATTTAGTCTAAGTTTAATTTAAACTTCTATAAAATAAAGATAAAACAAGTGTATACTTGTTTCATAATTTAATAAAAATATATATAATAATTATAAAAATAACTAAAAAAGTACCAAAAATAGCATAGTATTTGATACTTGGTATTGACGGTTAAAGTTTTATAAAAGAGGTGGTAATATGATTAAATTGTTTGATAAAGATATGAATGAAATAACTATTGAACGAAGTATGTATCAATGGCAATTACTTCCGCTAGATAATTTTTCAGCATTTGGTTTTGAAATGAATGGAGAGTATTTTCAAACAAGTGAGCATGCATTTCAATATTTAAAATTTATTGAAACAAATAAAGACATAGCAAACATAATAAAAAAGTTATATTCACCTAATGATGCAAGGAAAATTGCACATGAAAATAAAGAATATAGATTACCTAATTGGTCAGATGTAAAGTACGATAATATGGAAAAGGTATTAAAACTAAAAGTAGAACAAAACCCTATTGTTAAGGAATGTCTTCTTAATACTAAAGATTACATTATTGCTGAATCTTGTATAGATGAAGATACTGATTGGGGAATAGATAATAATAATGAAGGTAATAATCATCTAGGTAAAATATGGATGAAAATAAGAAATGAAATAGGAGGTAATACTCATGAATGAAAATAAAACCAATATCAACTGGTATCCAGGACATATGGCAAAAACTAAAAAACAGATAAAAGAAAGTTTGGATATGGTTGATATTATATATGAAGTAATAGATGCAAGGATACCTGTATCATCTAAAATAAAAGATATTGATGATATCATTAAAGATAAGCCTAAGATTCTTATAATGACAAAATATGATTTATGTGATAAGAAAAAGATTGATGATTTTAAAAACTATTATGAAAAAATCGGATATAATGTAATACTAGTTGATTTAATAAGCGGTTATAACGTTGATAAAATAGCTATAAAAACAGAGGAAATATTAAAAAATATAAATGATATTAGAATTAATAAGGGGCTTAAAAGAAGAAGTTATAAAGCAATGGTAATTGGTATTCCTAATGTTGGAAAATCAACATTGATCAATAAATTATCAAAAACAAAAAAAGTAGAGGTACAAAATAAACCAGGTGTAACAAAACACCTATCATGGATAAAAGTTAATGAAAAACTTGAGATTATAGATACACCTGGAATTTTGTGGCCAAAGTTAGATGATAATAAAATAGCTTATAATCTTGCTAGTTTTTCTGCAATAAAAAATGAGATACTACCAATAGGAAAAGTAGCGTGTTACATATTAAATTATATGTATAATAATTATAAAGATAATTTAAAAGAAAGGTATGGTATTAGTTTTTTTGATATAGATGATGTTATACTTACATATGAAGAAATTGGTAAAAAAAGAGGTTGCATAATTTCGGGTGGACAAATTGATTATGATAAGGTATCATTATTAATAATTGATGATTTAAAAAATGGTAGATTAGGTAATGTAATATTTGATGAGGTGTAAATAATGGATGAAGTATTTGAGTTTTTAGAAAATAAAAATATGTCACGTGATGATATTAATGTAATATATAATTGGTATTATAAACAAAAAAAAGATTTTGATTTTGTATCAAGATTAAATAGTGTTTATAATTTATTTTACTATGCTAATTTAAATAACGATCAAATAAAAAAGATGTTAGTAAATAGTTTAGATATACTTAAAATGAATGCATCTGAAATGTTTAAATTAGCATTCGTTTTAAAGTTTTGCCCTTATACTGATGTAATGTTTGAACTAAATGATAAAAACTTATTACAATCTTTATCAAATTATAAAAGAATATTTGTTAGAACATTAATATTTAACGAAATAAAAAAATGGCCGAGTGCATCTTCATTATTGTGTAATGAAAATCAAGCATATGGTGTAAAATATAAAATTAACAGATTGGTTTTTTCTTTGTTTAATGTTAATGCTTCAACAGATAAAGAACTAGAAAGTTTATTAAGTGGCAGATTAATGATTAATGGAGTTCCAAAAACAGTAAATGAATTTTTAGAAGAAGCATCGTATGATTTTAGGAGACAATATATAAATTCACTAAAAAAAGGACATAAAAAATGATTGATTTATATGAAAATGAAAAAAGATTAAAAAAGGAAGGTTATAAATTTATAGCGGGCTGTGATGAAGCTGGGCGTGGACCACTTTATGGGCCTGTAGTTTGTGCTAGTGTTATTTTACCTTTTGATTTTAAATTAGAAGGTCTTAATGATTCTAAAAAATTATCAGAGAAAAAAAGGGAAGAATACTATCCTATTATCATGGAAAAAGCTATTTCAGTTGGTGTTAGTGTTGTTTCAAGTAAAGAAATAGATAAAATAAACATATATGAAGCATCAAGAATTGGAATGTTAAGGGCAGTTGACAATTTGAGTATAACACCAGATTATATAATAACAGATGCTATGCCTCTTAATGATTTTACTAATATTCCATCTGAATCTATTATAAAAGGTGATGCTAAAAGTATAACTATTGCAGCAGCAAGTGTAATTGCAAAAGTAACCCGTGATAGAATTATGTATGAAGAAGATAAAAAACATCCAGAGTATGAATTTAAAAGTCACAAAGGATATCCGACAAAAAAACATATTGAACTTTTAAATAAATATGGTATAATCGATGGGTACAGAAGGACTTATGGTCCTGTTAA
>CAZFXQ010000091.1:0-3540 GCA_964523265.1 uncultured Muribaculaceae bacterium
TTAAAGCTCTTTTTTCAATTCTTGATACATAACTTCTTGAAATATTATATTCTTTAGCTATTTCTTTTTGTGTTAATTCTTTAGTGTTAAAAAGTCCATATCTTTTAATCATTATTTCCTTTTCTCTTTTACTTAATATATTCATATATTTGTATAAAGATTTAATATTATCTTGCATAGTAATATTACCAACATAATCGGGTGGCGGTGTTTTTAAAATATCTAAAAATGATATTTCATTACCATCCTTGTCAAACCCTATAGATTCGTTAATGCTTATGTCTTTTGATGTTTTTTTATTTGTTCTATAATGCATTAATATTTCATTTTCAATGCATCTTGCAGCATATGTAGTAAGTTTAGTACCGTTTCTATTTGAAAAACTGTCAATAGCTTTAATTAATCCTATTGTTCCAATACTTATTAAATCATCTATATCTTCTTTACCGTTATCATATTTTTTTACAATATGTGCAACTAATCTTAAATTATGTTCAATTAATTTGTTTCTTGCATTATCATCTTTATTAAGCATCTTTTCTATTAAATTATCTTCAGCCTCCTTACTTAATGGATCCTTAAATGTTTTGCTGCCATAACTTCCAGTACCAATTACTATTCCTTTAATAAGTTCAATTAATAAATTGAAAAACATTTTATCACTTCCAATTAAAATATATGTCAAAATAAATGATTTTTATGCTATAATATTTAAGGAATATATATATTAGGGAATGATGATATGATAAAGCTTAGTTTAGATTTTAATTTATTAAATGATTCTTATTATTTTTATGAAAGATTACTTGTGATACTTATATCATTAGTTACATCATTAATTTTGGTAGGATATGTACTTTATAGTGATAGAAAAAGTAAAGAACCAGTTAAAAATGTGGTTATATGTCTTTTATCAGGAATACTTACAATAGCGTTAGCTAGTTATTTAGAAGGTATAGCAGCGAAAAACTTTTCTGGTCCAATTTTGACATATTTATGTGCTTTTATTGAAGAAGCATCAAAAATAGCAATATTTTTATTGTTTATATTTGATAATAAACATTATGATGACATTTATGATGGTATTGTTTATATGATGCTTATAGCTCTTTCTTTTGCGGGATTAGAGAATGTTATGTATGCTTTTTCAGAAAGCACAGTAACACAAAGTATAAGTTTAGCTTTAATTAGGGATTTTACAACGATTCCACTTCATGTTATATGTGGAATTGTGATAGGTTATTTTATGTCTTTATCATCATTTTCTAAAACAAAAGAAAAAAAATATCAAAATTTATGTTTTGCATTATTATTTCCAGGTTTAATTCATGGTACATATAACTTTTTTATGAGTATATTTAAGAATTATAATGATTATTTAAGGGTGTTGCTTTTTGAAACACTTCCTATTTTGATTATTATGTTTGTTCTTATTTATATTGCTGTTAAGCTATCAAAGAAAAATCAACATTTGAATGGTATTTATATATCTGATGGTACATATGATAAAAGGCATAGTTATTTGATGACAAAGAGTGAATATTATGGAAGCACAGATAGAAATAGACGTATTATTATGTATAAAAAAACAAATTTAAAGGGTGATAGTAGTGATGCTTAAAAAGTTTACACCACACATGTATCAAAAAGATATATATAATATAGATTATGATAGATTAAAAGAAGAAAATATAAAGTGTATACTATTTGATTTAGATAATACAATTTCACCAGCTCGTGAAATTGTTCTTGATAAAAATATAAAAAAGATGATTGATAAGCTAAAAAAAGATTTTATTATTGTTCTTTTTTCGAACAATAAAAAAAGAAGAGTAAATGAATTTGCTTCTTTTTATAATACAGAGTTTCTTCATATGTCGGTAAAACCGCTTCCTTTTAGTTACAAAAAAATATTAAAAAAATATAACTTAACAAAAAAAGAAGTAATAGCAGTAGGTGATCAATTGATAACTGATATATTTGGTGGTAATTTATTTGGAATAAAAACCATTTTAGTAGATCCAGTAAGTAAAGAAGATGAAAAAATAACATTTATAAATAGAAAGCTAGAAGAAATTATATTTAATAATTTTAAAAAGAAGAATATATTAGTTAAGGGTAGATATTATGAATAAAAAGTGTTTAGGATGTGGAGCCTTTTTTCAGTGTGAAGATAAGAATAAGGAAGGTTATATAAAAAAAGAAAAAATAAGTACTGCATTAATATGTGAAAGATGTTTTAGAATTAAAAATTATGGTGAATATAAAATTATAAAAAAAGATAACAAAGAGTATAAATGTATGTTTGATAGTATTAAAGAGAAAAATGATTTGGTATTATACTTATGTGATATATTAACTATTGATGATAGCATACTTGAAGTTAATTCATTTGATAATGTTATATTAGTAATAACAAAAAAAGATTTATTACCTAAATCAGTTAAAGAAAGTAAAATAATCAAGTATATTGATAGTCATTATAAACATAATGTGTTAAAGACTATATTTGTAAGTAGTAATAAGAATTATAATTTGGATTTGTTATATAATCTTATTTTAAAATATAGAAAAAGTAATAATATTTATGTTGTTGGCAATACAAACGCAGGTAAATCCACACTTATAAATGCACTTATTAAATCGTATGGTAGTAATGAATCGCTGATTACAACAAGTATACTACCTAATACAACGTTAGATTTAATAAGAATAAAGTTGAATGATAATATTACATTAATTGATACACCAGGTATTGTTTTTAATGATAATTATTTGTCTTATGTTGATGAAAAAAAAATAAAAGAACTTTCTTGTAAATCAGAAATAAAACCTAGAACATATCAAATGAAGCCAAATGAATCTTTGATAATTGGTGATTATGCAAGAATTGATTATTTATCTAACCATAATAATAGTTTCACTTTATATTTATCTAATAATATTAAAGTAAAAAGAATAAAAATTAACACAAATGATAATTTAAAAAATTTAGAAAAAAAAGAATTTAATTTAGATGATAAAAAAGATATAGTATTAAAAAATATATGTTTTTGTAAAATAGTAAAAAGGGCAAAGGTTAATGTTTATACTAGTGATAAAGTATCGGTTTTTGAAAGGGATAATTTAATATGAAACTAGTTAGAAAAAAAGATATTTATACTGGTGATATATATGAATCATTAACAGAGGGTAAAAAAATATATGGTATTTTTTTGAAGAAATTATTTATTGGTGATATCATGCCAGAAGGAATTTTGGTAAAAGAAAACGCTAAACTATTAAAATTAAAACATCGTGATGTTTATATTGATATTGAAAAATTAAATAATAAAGATTTATTATATATTAATTTTTATGAAGAACATAAATATCTTCATGATTTTATATCAGCGTTTTTAAAAGAACCAAAGACTAATTATCTTTGTTATAATACTCCTAGTAGGGGTGAGTTATTTGTTAAAAATGTAAAAAGATATTGTGATTTGGATGAAGATAAGAAAATAAGTTTAAAGAAAGCTAGAAAATTATAATACGTAA
>CAZFXQ010000092.1:0-3533 GCA_964523265.1 uncultured Muribaculaceae bacterium
TTAATTATATTCTGCAATTTATGCCCCATTACAATAACACGTCTTGTGGTTTTTGATATTTCATTAAATAATTCTTCTATTCTAGAAACATGTGCCGTAAACACATTTACAATTATCCTATTTTCATTCTTATTTAAAGTATCACGAATTATTTTATATATTCTATTTTTTGGTGATGTATATCCTATTTTATCAGCATACATTGATTCACCTAGCAAACATAATACTCCCTGTTTGCCTATGTAAGCAAGCTTACCTATATCAGTTTTATATGGTCCTAACATTGTAGCATCAAAAACATAATTTCCCGTGTAAAAAATGGTTCCATCTTTTGTATTTAAAGCATAACCAACATTATCTGGAATAGAATGTGTTAGTCTAACAGGAAAAATACTATTTTTACCAAATGTTATTTTTTTATGTGGATCAATAATATTTAAATTTTTAAAAATAATATTTTCGTCTTCTAATTCCTTTTTTAAAAGATTTATAGTGAATTTGGGTGCATATATTTTAATCCAAGGTAATTCTTTAATAATATCACAAACTGCTCCCATATTTTTTTCATGACCATGCGTTATAAATAATCCTTTAATATATTTTTTATTTTCCTTAATATAATCAAAATTTGGAATTACATAATCGACACCTAAGTTTTTGTCACTGGCATATTTTAAACCAGCATCAAAAATAAATATATCAGAATCAACCTTTATTACATAACAGTTTTTTCCATCCTCATTAAGTCCACCCAAACTAAAAATTTTAATTTTACTCATAAAATCCTCCTTTCCCTTTTTCATGCTATATAATTATAGCAAATTTTAATAAAAATATCCATACTAAAAAACATACCATTGGTATGTTAATTTTTAAACTGTGAATCATAAAGATCTTTATAAAATCCTTTTTTCTTCATTAATTCTTCATGATTACCTTGCTCTATGATATTACCATCTTTCATAACTAATATCAAATCCGCATTTTTTATTGTGGATAATCTATGTGCAATAATAAATGAAGTTCTTTTTTTGGTTAACTTATCCATTGCTTTTTGCACTAATTCTTCTGTTCTTGTATCAACACTACTTGTTGCTTCATCTAAAATTAAAAATGGCGCATTCTTAATCATTCCACGTGCAATTGTAAGAAGTTGTTTTTGTCCTTGTGAAATAGATTCATTATCATTTATTACGTAATCAAGTCCACCTGGTAATGACTTAACAAAATGATCTATACCAACAACTTTTAACGCTTCCATTATTTTCTTATCACTAACACCTTTTTTGTTATAAGCAACATTTTCTCTTATTGTTCCTTCAAATAACCAAGTGTCTTGAAGTACCATTATAAACAAATCATGAACATTTTCCCTTTTTAAATTTTTAATTGATACGTTATCAATTAATATATCTCCACTTTTTACATCATAAAACTTCATAAGCAAATTAACCATAGTTGTTTTACCAGCGCCTGTTGGACCAACAATAGCAATCTTCTCTCCTGGTTTTATTTTAGCATTAAAATCCTTAATAACTGTTTTGTTATCATCATAACCAAATTTAACATGATTAAACTCTATATTTCCTTTTGCTTTTTTAGGTTCTAAATACCCCTTAAAATCACTTTCGTCAATCATTTCATCTTCTTCAATAAATTCATAAACTCTTTCAAACGCTGCTGCAGTTGATTGAATAGATGTCATACCCTGAGCAATTTGTGAAAGTGGTGATGTAAATAATCTAACATACACCATAAATGCAACTATAACACCAAATGTTATACTACCTTTCATAACAAGTAGTGCACCACAAATACAAACACATACATAACCAAAATTACCAATAAAATTCATCATTGTTGGCATAAGACCAGATAAAAATTGACTTTTTCTATTACACTCAAAAACACTTTCATTTAACTCATCAAACATCTTTGATGCATCATTTTTTCCATTATATGCTTTAACGATATTATGATTAGAATATATTTCTTCAATATGACCATTCAATTTACCAAGCTCTTCTTGTCTTTTTATAAAATATTTTTGAGATTTTGAAAGAACTTTTCCCATAAACAAAAACCCAAATAACGAAGATACAATTGCTGTTATAGCTAAAATATAGTTAGTCTTAAACATCATAATAATACTTCCTATAAATAAAGCCAATGCACTAATAAGTGAGCCTAAACTTTGAGACAAATTAAACCCAACTGTATCAATATCATTAGTAACCCTAGATAATATATCACCTTTTGAATGGCTATCAAAGAATTTAAGAGGTAAACTATTTATTTTATATGATATTTTAGTTCTTAATTCCTTTGCAAAACGATTTGACATAATTGCCATAACAAACCCCTGTATAAAATTAAATAATGCACTTAATACATATATACAAATTAAGAAAATAACTATTGCCTTAATTATTTTAAAATTAACTTTTGGCTTTATTACACTAATAATATTCTTTGGCATTTCATCCATTTTTTTATATATATCAACAGATGATTTCCCGTTTTCATTACCCATTAAACTAATTAATTCAAATTTATCATTAGTTGTTAACAAAACATTATTAATCTTACTATCAGGTATTAAAATATGAAGTATATTATAAGGTAATTTTTTCAATAAATCTATATTCTTACTGATATCTTCATTACTAACATTACCTAAAAACTCTATGTATGCTAATTTATCATCTGTTGAAATAACCGTATCATTATAACTACTTTCAGGAAATATTAGTCTTTTTACAGATTCAGGCATTTCAATAATCTTACTAAAATTAGCTTCCCCATTCATTTCATTTATTATTTCTCTAAATTTAATTTTATCAGATGTTGATATCTCACCAGACGTATAAACAGTGGTAATTAAATTTGGATTAATCTCAAATGATAATATATTATTTGATAATTCCTTTATTCTATCCTCATTTAACGATCCTGAAATATCCGTTAAAATATTATTAAATGCCTTTTCGTTTAACATTAAACCATTTGTTAATTCATCTGTTAAATCTCTTAATTTGTTTGGTCCTATAATTGAAAAAACACTTGATGCTGCTGCACATAATAACGAAATAATAACTATTATTAAATATTTATTTAAATATTTACCCATTTTTATTAGAGATTTTGTTAAATTTTTTGGTTTTTCTTTTATAGCATTTGGTCCTCTTAAAGGAGGTCTTTTTGTTTTTATCTCATTATTCATTTTCTAATTCCTCCTTTGAAAGTTGTGAATATGCTATTTCTTTATATATTTTACAGTTTTTTAATAATGTTTTATGTTTTCCCTTTCCTTTTACAACTCCATTATCTAAAACAAGTATCATATCAGAATTCATAATTGTTCCAACTCTTTGTGCTATTATTATATTTGTTACATCATTCATATTCTTTTTTAATTCTTTTCTTAACAAATAATCAGTCTTATAATCAAGTGCACTAAATGAATCATCAAAAATTAGTATTTCTGAATTTTTAGCAATTGCTCTTGCTATTGCAAGTCTTTGTTTTTGACC
>CAZFXQ010000093.1:0-3461 GCA_964523265.1 uncultured Muribaculaceae bacterium
TGATTTAGGATTTATAATAAATCCTAATAACATGTTAGTAAATAATATTGATGAGTTATTATCATTTGTTAATAATTGGACTGTAAACAGAAATAATTTACCATATGAAATAGATGGTATAGTTATAAAATTAAATGGATTAGATGGCTGGGAAAAGTTAGGTAATACTGTTAAATATCCAAGGTGGGCAACAGCTTATAAATTTCCAGCACAAGAAGTTATAACAAAACTTATTGATATAAAATTCACTGTTGGAAGAACTGGTCAGATAACACCTAATGCTGTTTTAGAACCGGTTTTGCTTCAAGGTTCTACTGTATCAAGAGCAACACTTCATAATGAAAACTATGTTAAAGAATTAAATTTAAAAATAGGTGATTATGTTACTTTAATTAAAGCAGGTGATGTAATACCTGCGGTTATTGGCGTGAAAAAAGAAAGAAGAAGTGGTAAAGAAAAAGATTTTAAAATGATTGATAAATGTCCTGTATGTGGTAGTGTTTTGATAAAAAGTGAAAGTGGTATAGATCATTTTTGTGCAAATGATTTGTGCCCTGCTAAAGATATTGAAGGATTAATTCATTTTTCATCAAGAGATACTATGAATATTGAAGGACTTGGAGAAAGAATAATAGAGGATTTTTATAATATGGGATTTATTAGAAAAATCTCTGATATATATCATCTTAATAGTCATAAAAAAGATTTGATGGAACTTGAAGGCTTTGGCGAAAAAAGTGTTAATAATTTACTTGATAGTATAGAAAAATCAAAAGAGAATTCACTTGAAAAATTACTTTTTGCACTTGGAATTAGACATGTTGGTAAAAAAACTGCTAAAATCCTTGCAAAAAAGTATAAAATATTGGATAATGTAATTGAAGCTAGTGTGGAAGATTTAAGTAATACAAATGATATTGGAAATATAATAGCAAAAAGTGTTTATAATTATTTTAAAGATTCAAATAATATTAGCTTGATAGAAGAATTAAAAGGATTAAATCTAAATTTCTCATATATTGAAAGTTCAAGTAATAATAAATTAGAGGGTAATACTTATGTATTAACTGGTACATTAAACAAATATAAAAGAGAAGAACTAACAAATATATTAGAAGATTTAGGTGCAAAGGTTACTAGTAGTGTTACAAAAAAAACAACCGGTGTTATTGTTGGCGAAAAGCCAGGTTCAAAATATGATAAGGCAATAAAACTAGGTGTTAATATCTATAATGAAGATGATATTGATGATTTAATTAGTTAATCTTTGCAAAGGAAATAAGTAATAAAGATTTTGTTTGCAAAACAAAGTCTTTTATTTTTCAAGGAGGTAGAAAATGAATAATAATTTGCTTGATATAAAAAAAACAAAATATAGATACTTTATGGATAATTTGAAGTTGTTTCCTATAAAACCAATAATAAAATATACTGTACCAGTACCTAATGATCCAACAGTTGATGAGTCAAAACAAGAATTTTTTGATAGAAAGTATCCAGATGTTACAATTACAAATGTAAAATTTAAAAATATGATTGATAAGACTGCTAAAGCATTAGTAGCACTTGGTATAAAAAAAGGTGATATTGTAACAATATGTCACACTAATACACCAGAAATGTTTTGTATGGATTATGCATTAAGTAAGATTGGTGCAATTCCTAATTACATATATCCTAACGTAACAGCTGATGAGATGAAGTATTATATAGACGAATTAAACTCTAAATATATGTTTATATTAGATGATGATATGATAAGAAAAAATGTGAAAGAAGTATTAAAAAACACTGATATTAAGGTGATATCATCTTCCCCAATAGAATCATTTCCAAGCTTATTTAAATTTATAGCTAAGAAAAAAAATGGAGAAAGTAAAGTTTTTCTTAACAATGAAATAAAATGGGAAGAATTTATTAAAAATGGAAAAAATACAAAAGTAAAGGAAGCATCATTTGAACCTAATACTGTTGCAACATATATTCATTCTAGTGGAACATCAAGTATTCCAAAAGCCATAATGATGTCAAATGAAAATTTAAATTGTGTTCCACATAATTATGAAGTTGATGGGATAACTTTTGATTCTAAGTTTTCTGTTATTCAAACAATTCCGCTTTTTGTTTCATATGGATTAGGAATAAATCAATTAATGTTTTGTAATAATATATGTTCTATTTTAATACCTGAAATGGAACCTAAAAACTTATATGATTTAGTAAAAAAATATCAATCAGAGTTATGTTATGCAACTCCATCTCATGCAAGGGAATTAATTAAAAGACCTGTTAATATGAAAAATGCATATTTATATGGTTTTGGTGGAGATGGATTTGATGATGTTGAAGAAAAAGTAAATAGTTATATCAAAGAAAATGGTGGAAATAGTGTAAGTTACCAAGGATGGGGTGCGAGTGAAACTAGTTCAATAGCAACACTTACATCACCAATAGCACATAAGCTTGGTTCCGTTGGAAAACTATCTGGTGATACCAAAGTTGTACTAATAAAACCAAATTCTGATGATGGTAATATAGAATATATAACAGAACCTAATGAAGTAGGTGAAGCATGTGTTACTGGTCCTGGTGTAACACTAGGTTATGCTGGTGAAAGCAAGAAAGAAACAAAAAATGTGTATGTTAAACATCCAGATGGAAAGACTTATATTCACATGGGTGATTATATTAGTTTTGATGAAGATGGATTCTATTATTATCATGGTAGAATTAAAAATGTTATAACAAGAAAATCATTTACCTTTTCTCCAAACGAGATAAAGGATGTAATTATGAAACATCCTGATGTAAAACAATGCTGTGTAATACCAAAATATAGTAAAGAAGAAGGAGAAACACCAATTGCACATATTATTTTAAAAGATGACAAAGCAAAAGAAAAAGTATTATCTGAAATAATTAGTATGGTAGATGAAAATGTTCAAGAGTTTCATAGACCAACAGATTATATAATAAGAGATAGTCTTCCTATAACAAGAAACAAAAAAATTGATTTTAACGCTTTAAAAATAGAAGATACTGCAAGAATGTTTTATGGTGTTGTTGATGCTATAGTAGCACCTCAAACAAACGGTGAATATGATTATGTATTAGATGTTATATTTAATAGTAATATAGATTATAATGAAACAACAATTGAAAATGATATCATAAAATATATAGATGATATTTCTAAGATACTAAAATTTAAGGTAGGTAAAATCAAGACTAATATTAATTATGTAAATATAACATATAAAGATGATAGAGTAAAAAACAAAAATGAAAACAATTATAATTATGTAAAGTCTTTGTGTAAATAGTATTTAAAATATATTCAATATTATATAATATATGATAGAATTATGGTAAGGAGAGTGATACTATGAATCCAACATTATATTTTTCAATATGTAGTTTGTTTTACTGTGTATTGTTATTGCTTAATCTTTTTTCTAGTA
>CAZFXQ010000094.1:0-3429 GCA_964523265.1 uncultured Muribaculaceae bacterium
ATATTATGTTTAAAAATGAAGTGCTAGAAGCGATTGATATTTTTAATGAATTTTCTATTACTAAAGATAGACAACGTAAAATTTTTAATAAGGGTATATATTTTGATTTTACCTATGGTGATCCAGATCCATATAACAAAAATAGAAAACTAGGTGTATTAGAAATTGCTATGCTATTAAAAATATGTAAATTTTATAATATACAGATTGATGCTAATAACATAATAGATCACCCATATGATTTTAATTACATAAATATAGTTGATATGGTATGTGAAATTAAAAATAACGATAAAAACAAAATTAAAAGATTAGGTGATGAAAATGGATAAATTAATAGATGAAAAAAAGTTAACTAATAATATAGAAAATGCTATTAGTAATTGTGATAAACCATTAAAAATTGATTCTGTTTATTTTGATGATGATAAACTAAAGACAATAAAAGGTAGTCATATTATTGGAATTTGTGGTAAATCTGGATCTGGAAAAAGTACGCTTGCAAATGAGATAATAAAAAACTTATATTATAAAGTTGTTCATTTAAATATTGATGAAGTAGGGCATAGAGCTTTAACTCAAAAAGAAGTAATAAATGAGTTAATTAATACTTTTGGAGAAAGTATAATACTTGATAATATAGTTGATAGAAAAAAATTAGGTGATATTGTTTTTTCATCAAGAGATGATATGGATAAATTAACTTTAATTACATGGGAGTATATGGAAAAAGAAATAGATAAGTTTATTAATGAAAATAAAGATTCAATTATTATATTAGATTGGCTATTACTTCCAAAAACAAAGTTTTTTAGTATGTGTGATTATAAAATATTACTTGATATTCCATATGATATTAGGTTAAAAAGAGCACTTCAAAGAGATGGTATAACAAAAGAAAAATTTGATTTAAGAGAAAAATCAAGTATAGAATTTAATGAACATGATTTTGATTTTGTATTTAAGGATAATAAATTAGAAAATGTTAGAAAGTTGGTGAAGTTATTATGACAAAAGTTTTATACCCAGGAAGTTTTGATCCGATTACAAAAGGACATATGAATATAATAAAGCAAGCAAGTGATTTGTTTGATGAAGTAATAATTGCAATATTAAAAAATCCAAGTAAGAAACAATTTTATTTCACACCAGAAGAAAGACTTAATATGATAAAAGAATTATATAAAGGTACTAATAATATTAAAGTTATATCAAGTGATAAGGCAGCTGTTGATGTTGCAACAGCTAATGGTTGTAAGGCTATTGTAAGAGGACTTAGAGGGTTAAGTGATTATGATTATGAAGTTCAGCTTCAAAAATTTAATAAGGAAATAAGCAATAATGAAATAAATACTGTTTGCTTATTTGCAGATAGTGAATATCAATTTATCTCATCTACTATGGTTAAAGAAATATTTTACTTAGATAAAGATATATCAAAATATGTAGATGAAAGCATAAAAAAAGAAATGATAAAAAAAAGGAGATAATAATTATGTGCAAAATAGAAATAACACCACTTGGAACAGTATCTCCATATCCAAAGTGTGATATGAATTGTCCAGGATACTTAATAACATATAATGATAAAAAAATACTACTTGATTGTGGCAATGGTATAACAAGATTGTTAAGTTTTCCTGATATATTAAAAAATTTAAGTATTATTATTACACATTATCATAAGGACCATTTTGGTGATTTAGGCTCTTTTCAGTATGCATCTTATGTCTATCATAATTTAGGATTGCTTAATGATAAAGTTAATGTATATTTACCTAAAAATGATTTTAAGCATAATAAAGAATCTATAATATTAAATAATGAGAGTTATTCTAACTATTTTGATATATATAATAATTACTATTTTTATATAGATGATTTAAAAATATCTTTTTATAATAATAAATCACACACTATTGAATCATATATTGTTAAGTTAGAAAATAATGAGTTTAAAATAATTTATACATCTGATATTGGAACTACTAATTTTGATGAATTAATAAGCTTTTGTAAAAATGCAGACTTAATCATATGTGAAAGTTCATTTTTAAGAAAGCATAATACAAATAGTAAAACACATATGACAGCTTATGATGCTAGTATTTTAGCTAAAAAGGCAAATGCAAAAAAGCTTTTATTAACTCATTTTTGGCCTGAAGAAGATAAAAAATTATATTTAGATGAAGCAAAAGAGAATTTTAATAATACATTTGTTGCAGAAGAAGGAAGAAAAATTGTTTTAAGGAGAAAAAATGACTAAAGAAGAAAGATTAGAAGAATATGAAAAACTTAGTTTAAAAGTACATAATGCTGTTTTTAATAATTATATAGCTGCTGTAATTAATTATTACAAAAATAATGAAAAAACAATAGATATGCATGTACATTCTAATTATTCAGATGGTGATATGTCACCTAATGAACTAATTAAATTTGCAGTTGAAAATTTAATAGATATAATTTCTATAACTGATCATGATACAATAGAAGGAATAAAAAACTTAAATAGAGATGATAAGTTTGTTAAATTAAGTGGAATAAAAATTATTAATGGTATAGAATTATCTGCAAAATCAAAAAAGGGAAGAATGCATATTTTGGGTTATGGTATTGATATTGATAATGAATCATTAAATAAAAAAATGATAGAACTAAAAGACAATAGTATAAATAGTGTTTTATCCATTATGGAACAAATAAAAAGAGATTATAATATTAGATTTTGATATGATGATATTAAAAGTATTGTCAATTCAAATCACAATTTAGGTAGACCTGATATAGCAAAATTATGTGTTAAATATGGGTATGCCAAAAATGTTCAAGATGCATTTGATAAGTACTTGATTGATGCATACAATAAAACAAAGCAAATTGGTAAAGGTATAAAGTATCAAGAATGTATTGATTTAATAAAAAATAGTGGGGGTATTCCTGTTTTAGCACATCCTAAATCATTAGAATTAGAAGAAAAAGAATTTTTGATATTATTAAATGAAATGATAAATTTTGGGTTAGAAGGTATTGAAGTTTATCATTCGACTCATACTAAAGAAGAAACAAAGTATTATGAAGAAATTGCTAATAAATATAACTTATTAGTAAGTGGGGGTAGTGATTTTCATGGCGAATCTGTTAAACCAGATGTTAAACTTGGAAGAGGAATTAATAATAATATTAAAATAAAAAGATTATCAATACTTGATAAATTAAATATAAAATAATAAAAACGTTCATACAATATTTATGAACGTTTATTCGTTTTTGATAAAAATAAAAGATAAAAAATTATATAATCAAATAGTAATAAAAAAGATACATAAGATATAAGTTCTTTTTTATTTAGTGATAGCACCTTAATTGGTGTTTTTTATTTATTATTCTTAAAACTAATAGATATTACAAAAAATATTATTGCAAACG
>CAZFXQ010000095.1:0-3418 GCA_964523265.1 uncultured Muribaculaceae bacterium
TAATAAATTAAAATTAAAAAAATTAAAAGAAAGTTACATACTTAAAAATCCACTAAGTATGAATGAAAAAAAATAACAAAAATTAGATAATATAATTGATAAATTAAATACATCAATTAATTCAGTTGTTTATACATCAAAATCTAGATTAGAAATAGTACTTAATAGTGTTGTTATAAAAGATCCTAGTTATTTATATATTGATAAGAAAAAAAAGATAAATCACATAATAGAAAAACTAGATATATTAAATCCTTTAAATGCACTTAAAAGAGGCTATTCTATTACAAAAATAAATGAAAAGTGTATTAGTACTATAAAAAATATAAAAATTAATGATAAGCTTAATATTACAGTTAAAGATGGTATTATTAATGCGAGTGTAATAGAGGTAAAAAATGAAGAATAATAATAAAAATCACATATTAAGAAATATAGTTTTAACTATTTTAATTATTATTGTACCGTGGATATTAAATATTATATTATTACTTTTTCATGAACAAATAATAGAAAAAATATATAATTGTACATTTAATCAAGGTATTATAACTTTTGCACCAATAAATAATTATTGTTCATCTAATGCTACTCATGCTAAATATGTATTACAGTTTATAATAGATATAACTATGTATTCAATTAATGTAATTTTACCAATTATTATAATATGGCTATTTAAAAAATCAAAAGAATATTGGGCATTTTATATATTACCTGTTATAAAATTAATATATTCTTTGTTTGTGTTGTTAATATTTGCAATTACAATATTTGAAAATATTAAAGATAATGGTAAATTTTCAGTTGATAATATTTATGCACCATTCGTTGAAGTAAAAAAACCTATAATATATATATATCCAGAAGAAAAAATGGATTTAAATATAAAATTGGTAAATAAAGAATTAATAACACATTCATATCCAAAATATAAAGATTTGTGGAATATAAATGTAGATACTAATGGAAACATATATGATTATGATACAAAAAGAAATTATTATGCATTATACTGGGAAGGTAAAAGAAATAATAATGTTTCTTTTGATGAAGGATTTGTTGTCAAAGGTGAAGATACTATTAAGTTTTTAGAAGAAAAACTTAATATATTAGGATTAAATGAAAAAGAAATAAATGAGTTTATAATATACTGGTTACCTCAAATGGAAAATAATAAATATAATATAATAAGATTCAAAACAAAAGCAGAAATAGAAAACTATATGCCACTTGAGTTTAGTAAAACTCCAGATACATTAATTAGGGTATATATGGATTTTAAATCAAGTAATAAAAAAATAAAAATTAAAGAACAAATATTAGAAAAAGTAACAAGAAAAGGATTTACAATTGTAGAGTGGGGAGGAAGTAAAATTAAATGAAAAAAGAAGATAAATTTGAAACAAAGTTAGAAGAATTAGAAAAAATAGTAGAAAAGTTAGAAAAAGGTGATGTTGATTTAGATGATGCTATAAATGAATATACGAAAGCAATGAAACTCGCTAAAGAGTGTTCAGAAAAACTTAAGAATGCAGAGAATAGTGTTAACAAAATATTAACTGAAGCTGGTAAAGAAGAAAATTTTAATGTAGAAGGAGAATAATAATATGACATTAGTTATTATGGCAGCAGGAATGGGATCTCGTTTTGGAGGTTTAAAACAAGTAGAGCCAGTAGGTCCAAATGGTGAATTTATACTAGACTATTCAGTATATGATGCTATTAAGGCAGGCTATGATAAAGTAGTTTTCATTATTAAAGAAGAAAATTACGATTTATTTAGAGAAACAGTAGGTAAAAGAATAGAAAACAAAATAAATGTTGAATATGTATTTCAAAAATTAAAGGATGTACCTAGTTTTGTAAATATTCCAAAAGAAAGAGTTAAACCTTGGGGAACAAGCCATGCTATTTTATCATGCAAAAATAAAGTCAATGAACCATTTACAGTTATTAATGCTGATGATTTCTATGGACTTGATCCATTTTTAAAGGTTAAAACATTTTTTGATAATAAAAAAGCAGATAATGAATTTTGTATGGTAGGATATAAAGCAATTAATACTTTAACAGAAAATGGTGCTGTTAAAAGAGGAATTTGTGAAGAAAAAAATGGTTATTTAGTTAAACTAACAGAGTCTAGTATAATTAACAAAAATAATAAATTAATAGCAACAGCATTAGAAGATGAATCAAGTATATTTGAAATTAATGATGATGCTTTGGTTTCGATGAATGTTTTAGGATTAACTCCGAAAATATTTGATTTATTAGAAGAAGAAATATATGATTTTTTTAAGAAAAACACTAATAATTTAGATAAATGTGAATTTTTAATACCAACAAGCCTATATAATTATATATCAAAAAACAAAATAAGCGTTAAAGTACTATCAACAGATGCAAAATGGTATGGTGTAACATATAAAGAAGATAAAAAAGAATTAGTAAATGCAATTAATAATATGATAAAAGAAGGATTATATCCAAGTAATTTATGGGACTAATAAGTCCTTTTTTTATTTACCATTTTTTATCACTTATTTTTATTTATAACTTAATCATAATAATAATGTAGTTCGAATTACAAAAAGGAGCATAAAAATGTTTAAAAAATTTAAAAGTTTTATAGCAGGATGTAATTCTGCCTGTGTAGAAACTTGTGTGCCCACAAACTTACTTGCTTATTCTAAATACATTATTGCTGGTGGAGAAAACATAGGTCTTCAAATTAATAATAATGGAATAATTATCGCCGGTTTTTATGAAATAAATGGTGAAAGTCCGGGTACAAATGCTAATTTAAATAAAGGGGATATAATAATTAAAGTAGATGGGAATAACGTATTTAACATTGATGATTTCGTATTAAGCATTAAAAATAGTAATCAAGAAAGTATTAAAATTGAGTATAATAGGGGATTAGTAAAAGGAAATACAATGTTAAATTTAGTTAATGATAATGGTACTATAAAAACAGGACTTTATGTTAAAGATATGGTTTCTGGTATAGGAACATTAACTTTTATAGATCCTAATAAAAAATTATATGGTGCATTAGGGCATGAAGTAGTTGAAAGTACAAGTGGTGTAATGCTTAATGTAAAAGATGGAAAAATATATAATTCAACTGTTATTGGAATAGATAAAAGTAAAAGAGGAGAACCCGGAAGTAAAAGTGCTAATGTAGATACTAATGATATATATGGAACCATAAAAGAAAATACAAGATCAGGAATATTTGGTAACTATACCAAAGAAATTACTAATGATAAATTGTATGAAGTGGCTGAATATGATGATATTAAACTAGGATCAGCTAAACTAATAACTGTTATAAATGGATTAGAGAAAAAAGACTATGATATTAATATAATTAAAATTTTGGATAAAACAAAATATGGTTCTGATGGAA
>CAZFXQ010000096.1:0-3262 GCA_964523265.1 uncultured Muribaculaceae bacterium
ATCTTCTATATTGTTATTTTCTTCCAAATATTTATTATAAAATTCATCCATTGATGATACATATTTTTGATCTTGTATTATTCTATATTTTTCATATTCACTTTCTGCTTTTTCTATTGCTTGTTTATGCGATATATTACCTGAATTGTCCAAAACTTTCTTTCTTCTAATGAATCTCTCATCATTTAAAGCAAAACCCTTAGTCATATATCTGTCGCTTTTTTTGAATTAACTCTATATCCAACAGCAATAATCATATCAAGATTATAAATCTTAACAGGTTTTTTTGAATTAACAATGTCGGTTTTTCCGACGGTGTTATTTTCATTTAATTCACCATCTTTTAAAATGTTATTTATATGATCTGTTATTGTACTTCTTGCAACACCAAATAATTCAGCTATTAAATTTTGTGTTAACCATATATCTTTATTTATTAATAAAACATTTACCTTAACATCATTTTCATTATCTTTTTATATTAAAAAATCATGTGTTGTAACCTGTAATTCATTTTTCATTCTATCACCTCTTTTATAAAAGTTACTGTCCCGTAATCAATACCTTAATTCCTATACTGTTTTTAGTATATTTTAGTCAATTTCTACTATTTTTCATAAAAAATTACTATATTCTAACATAAACATGCAAGATTTAAATCTTCGCAATTCCTTATAAATAAAGAGTTTTTCTAAAAGTTACGATAAACTGTAATCAACCAGTTAATGTTCGTTTTGTTTTCATTCATAAGAATCACTTCCTCGATTTAAAATCATTAAAATTATAGCATAAAAAGGCAGATTTTGTACTAATCTGTCTAAATTTATGTCATTTATTAGGGGTTTAAATCTTACGTAATCAAATTTTTTAAATAAACACTAGGTCATATGGCAAATATATTTTTTTATTATGACTCTAGTTTATTCACTAATGCTTTGTTTTTTGAAAATTGTTTTACTATTGATATTAATACCTCTACAGTCCTTTCCATATCTTCTAAGCATACATATTCATAAACACTATGAAAATTATGACCACCTGTTCCTATATTAGGACATGGTATACCATTATAACTTATTTCAGTACCATCAGTTCCACCTCTGATTGGTATTATTAATGGTTCTACATTTACTTGTTTCATAGCAAGAACAGTATTATCAATTAAATTTTTATTCTTATTAATTACTTCATACATATTAAAATACTGATTACTTATTTTATAGTGAATACAATTATTATACTTATTATTTAATTGCTCAATTATTGTCTTTAATACTTTTTTTCTTTTTTCAAAATTATCTTTATCAAAATCTCTTATTAAATATTTCATTTTTGCATGTGATACATTACCTTCTAAATTAGTTAAATGAAAGAATCCTTCATAACCTTCTGTATTTTCAGGCAATTCATCCGGAAGTAATGAATTAATAATTGTTGCAATACGAATTGCATTTATCATTTTACCTTTTGCTGAACTAGCATGAGTTGAAAATCCATTTATTTCAATATCTACCTTAGCAGCATTAAAATTTTCATATGAAAATTCCCCTAATGAACTTCCATCTACTGTATAGGCTAAATCTGGTTTAAAAATCTTATAATCAATATTCTGAGTGCCCAAACCGATTTCTTCATCTGGAGTAAAGCATACATATATATCACCATGTTCAACATCATTTAATGAAAAGTATTCAATCATTTGCATTATTTCTGCAATACCTGCTTTATCATCTGAACCTAATAATGTAGTTCCATCTGTTGTAATTAATGTTTTACCTTTATGAGTTTTTAAATCAGGATATATTTCGCTGCTTATTATTTGGCTATCATTTAATTTAACATCAGTACCATCATAATTATATATAAACTGTGGTTTAATACCATTACCTTTTGCCTGTTCAGAAGTATCTAAATGTGCTACAAATCCTATTTTAGGTAATTTTTCATTACCTTTTAACTTGGCGTAAACATAATAGTTTTTATCATCGAAAAAAATCTCATCAATATTCATTGAATTTAATTCATCAATTAACATCTTAGCAAATTCTAATTGACTCTTTGTACTAGGCGTATTATCTTTACTAGAATCGGATGTTGTATCAATACTTATATATCTAATAAACTTGTCTAACAAACTCATAATATTCCTCCTTAAAGTTATGACATATTATATAATTTTCTATATTTTTTGCAAGTTTTTACATAGGGGTTTTACCTCTGTAATCACCTAATTAATTCCTAATAAAAAAATAACTATATTTAGGTATTTTTAGTCATTTTTACTATTTTTTAGTGTTTTTTTAACAAAAACATGCAAGATTCAAATTTGTGTTTTCCTTTATTTTACAAGCAATTTCCTAGGGTTTAAATTAATTGTAATCAACCAATTTATATTAGTTTTATTTTCATTCATTAGTGTTAATTTCTTTAAGCATATAAATAATTATAACATAAAAAGTAGGTTTTTTCCTACTTGTCATCATTCATGATAAAAAAACATTCTAATTACATTACCTTTTTGTATATTGATAATAGTATATTTTTCCAATCTCATCACTCACTATTTGATCATAATCAAATGCTCTTTCAAAACATTTTTGCTCTAAACATATAACTTGAGAAAAATCTTCATTTAGTGTTTGTGGTAAATGGGTACAAACAACTTTGCCACGATTATTAGTAAGACCCATTAAATTATTAACAATAACATCTAAACTTTCCTTTTTTCTATTATAATCAAGAATATTTGATAAAAAAACGTAATCATATTTCCTACCAGTATAAAAAGTAGAATATTCACAAATATCAATATTATAAAAAGTAGGGTTAATTAAAGATAATTTATTGGACAAATCAACTAATTTGTCATTATAGAAAAAATTAAAAGGATTAAATGATGATATAAACAACGGATTATTAAAAAAATTTGTTTCACTCATTTTCATTAAAATTTCTTTCCAAAAAACTAAGCTTTCTTTTTCGTTTTCTGAATCACCAATTTCAGTATTTTCGATAATCTCTAATAAATTTTCTGCTGTAAGAATTCCTATATCAATTAAGCTACTTTTAATTAACCATTTTCTTAAATAAAAAAAGCGATACGTTAATGGATTAATATCAAAACTATCAACATGCCTTGCACCAAAAAGGTATGACATATATAAATAATCGGATGAAGATAACACAGATAACACATCTTTATCATCTAAATTCAATTTACTAAATAACAATAATAAATTTTCATTGGTACTAGTGTATATTT
>CAZFXQ010000097.1:0-3245 GCA_964523265.1 uncultured Muribaculaceae bacterium
CATTTCTTTTATAATATAAATTATTTTTGATAAATTACTATATTCATTAACTTTTATAATTAAGGCCATTTTTTTTGATGAAGTATTACCTTTTTTAATATAATAGTCATATGTATTAGACAAATTTATTTTTGGTTTTGTTATTTCATATACTAACTTATCCTCATCAAATATATTCTCTTCTTTCATATTTTTATATGATTTTTTTTCATCTACTATTAATCCTGTAACTCCAAGTATCATTTCGTCACCCAAAATAGTAGGTTCTTTAGCTTTTATATCTTGCTTTTCTTTATAATTAATTATTGAGGTCATAACTGGATCTGTTTTTCTTGCTTCTTTAAAAACATTATCTGTGTATATAAAACTTACCAACAATAACATAAATAATCCTAATAGTTTAAACGTTTTCTTAAACAATATAATCACCTAATTAATACTATTATGCAGTATAAAAAAAAAGAACAAATATATGTTCTATTTATAACTTAGTGTTGGCTTTAATTTATAAATAACTTTTAAATAATACTTACCATCATCTTTTTCTATAACCCAATTCGATAATTTATAATCTTTCACATCTTTTGATGACACATCATTAAGCCATATCTTAAAAGTTACAGTTGATACTCTTCTAATACTAGGTATTACGTATTCTGTTTTCTCTGTTATATTTTCTTGTTTTTTTAAATTAACAACCTTTTTATCATCATCAGTATAACTAACCAGAACACTATAATTAATGTTTTTATTATCGATAATAAATTTTCTTGGATTAAGTTCATCAGTTGAAATACTAACTTTATTCTTTTCTTTTTTAGCTTCTTTATATTCTTTATTATCAATTGGACTATAATAACCACTTACGGTAAACACATTATATGTATATTTAATGTTGTTTTTACCATCTTCTTCAAATTTCCAACCAGTTGGTGCAAAAGACTCATCTATTTTAGAACTATCTGTTACTTCTAATCTTATCTTATATGTTTCATTTTTATTTTTCTTTTGTTTTATTTCAACTTTAAAATTTCTTGTATTATTTTTAAAAACTTTTGAATCACATTCATTCCATGAATTATCTTTATACTCATATAATATATATCTATATTTACCCGAATAACTCTTTAACTTATCTGTAATACTAACTTTAATAACATATTTATTATCTTTATAATAATTGTTTACTATAAATCCATTATTATTATTAACATTCGCTAAAAACTTAAAACTATTATATTTTGATAAATAATACAGTGGTGACTTATTACTAATTTTGCACACAAAAGAAAAGGATAATATAACAACACAAACAAGAGATAAACCAATCATATAAAATGATTTTTTTAACGTTTCACCTCTTGCTAATAAAGGTCTACCTACTTTGTTTTTTTCTTCTTCCTTTAATAACCATTCAATCATAATATCACCACTACTTTTTATAATCTAATATTTTTTTATGAATACCTGGCTCAACACTATCAAGTGTTGTAATACTAACCTCAAGTGATTTTTTATATTCACCATTAAAGAATAGTTTCTCTGCCTTTAATAACCCCTGATGAATGTTTAACTTTGATGAGCGATATCTATTACCATAGACAATTGCATATTCAGATAACAAAGCCATTTTTATCATATCGCTAGTTGAATTATGCAATTTAAATACTAAATCTCTTGCTGTATCTACCCTTACATTTAAAGTATCAACATCAATTGGTTTTTTACTTAATTCAGTTTGTATTTCACTTATAGCATCTTTTGCTTCATTTAAATATGTGTAATACTCATCTGGTATTATTGGAAGTCTATTCTTTCTTATTTGATATTTAGCTTGTTTTAATAATAATTTAATATCTTCCAATTGTCCTTTTGCACGTTCTTCATCATCTTTTAAATTACTTACTTTTTGAAGTATACTATTTAATTTTTCATGTATTTTTGAAAGCTTCATACAAACTTTATCTAATTCTTGATTTAATTTTGAAAAAGCAAAAGAATGATTTAGTTCTAGATCTTTGATCTTTTCGTAATCTTTGTTTATTTCTATGAATTCATTTTCTAACAATTTAATTGTTTTTAGTGTTTCATCAGTTAAATTATACTGTTCTTTCATAACTGGTAAATTATCATTAATACTCGTTAATATTTTATCTACATGCTTTTTAGTTTTAGTAAAACTTACATCAGATTCTTCGTAGTATTTTCTAGACAATTTTTCTGTTTCAAAATCATTAAATAACGAATCATAATAACTTAAAATCGTCTTCAACTCAAACAAAACATCTTCCAAATTTAAAACTCTTACACGATCAAATATTTCATTTACTTTCTTTTCAGTCTCCATTATGTTATACTCAACATTTAAATAATCTAACTGATAACCTTCTCTTGTTAATTTTATGTATTCAGTTGAAATATCTTCAGTTCTTTTTGGAATTAAACTTTTACCCATAAGCATTATTTCTGGAACTTCATCAATAACAACTCTTATATGTTCTATCATCTCTGTTAATCCCTTAACAACATATATAGCTTCTTCGTAGTCTTTTTTATCCATTACTTCTTCAAATTCTTCAAATCTACGTTCTATATTTTCAAACTGTAATTCAATTGTTTTTGAAGTTTCTTCATAATCTGCTTTCGCAGACTCAAATCGTCTTTTTAAATCTCTATATTCAGCTTTAAGTTTTGTAACTGTTGTTCTATTCTTTTCTTCACTAGAAGTTATTTCTTTTATTTCAGATAATATCTTTTTTATCTTTGTTTTAACTTCACATAGCTTTAATTCAGTTTCCGCTATCTTTTTATATAATTCCTTAATTTTTCCTTTTTCAACTAAAAAATCAAGTTCTATTATCATATCGTTTATAAATGGTATAGTTTCTTTTTCAATAATTTCAAACTTTAGATTCCATGCGTTATATTTTTCTTCTAATTTGTTATTTTTAACTAGCGCTTTTACTTTATTTAATTCAGTTAAAACAGGAACATTTATTAACATATTTTTTTCTTTTTCTAAGGTACTAATGATATTTATAATGTTTTTCTTCTTCTTTTTCTTGAAAACAGTTATTAATACAAAGAAAATAACAATAATCACAGTAACTATAGTTAAAACATATAAACTCTTTGTCATCATATACCTCCTACTATATAACATTCTAACATATTTTTTTACAAAATGCACCAAATTTGTATAATATAAATAAAATTTAACTAATTATAATTAAAAGTTTGACAAT
>CAZFXQ010000098.1:0-3191 GCA_964523265.1 uncultured Muribaculaceae bacterium
GATATTATATCACCTTCAATAGATACTATATTCTCGTCTTCTGTTTCTATATTATTACCAACATATTTTGCTAAATCAAATTCATCATAAATATTTAATACTTCACCTTTTAATAATATTGCACTTACATAAAGTTCATCCATTTGCATAATATTTATATTACTTGAAGAAAATGTATTATAATTAATAGATAAATTATGTAATCTTGGATTATTACTTAAATCTATTGATTCTATGTTGTTATCTGCTATATGTAAAGTTTCTAATTGTGCATTACTACTTAAATCTATTGAACTTAAATTATTGCCTGATAAATTTAGTGCCTCTAACTTAGTTAAATTACTCACATCTATTGATGCAAGATTATTATCAGAAAGTTCAAGCACTCTCAAATTAAGTAATTTTTCAATACCTGTTGCATCATCTATGTTTCCTTCATTAACAATAAGAAAATCGATAGATAAAAGCTGCTCATCTGTTATTAGGTCTGTATATGATAAATTTTCTCCATGATATTCATTATAACTATCTATTACTCTTTGATATAAATTACCATTTCTAAATCCAGCTTGATAGCATGCTGTTTCTTCTTCACATGACAGATTTAAATATTCTGGATAATCTGATTCACCTTTTAATCTTTTAGTATTTATATTAGTTAATGTATATGTTAGTGATAGTATTGCAATAAATACGATACTTAAAGCTAACGCTTTTATTATTCTTCTTTTTTTAATTTCACTATTAGATGGTCTTCTTATCTTTCTTTTAAACATAACAAACACTCTCCTATTCTTTGTGTTTATTATATCATTAACCCCCCCCCCAGTGTCAACTTAAAAATTAAAAAAACTTAAGTTCATAATAACTTAAGCTTTATTTTTCTACATAAACACTAACTTGCTTTTTGTCTTTTCCACGACGTTCAAACTTAACATAACCAGTAATAAGTGCATATAATGTATGATCTTTCCCCATACCAACGTTTACACCTGGGTATATTTTAGTACCTCTTTGACGATATATTATAGAACCTGCTGGAATAAGTTCTCCATCCGCAGCTTTAGCTCCTAATCTTCTACCTTCAGAATCACGTCCGTTTTGAGTAGATGATTGACCTTTTTTATGTGCAAATAATTGAATTTGTAATTTAAGCATATAAGGCACCTCCCTTTATATTAATTTTAATATTTCTTTTATAATCTTTTTCAAGTTCTTTTAAACTTTCAATCATATTTATAAAAACAGTATTGATAATATCATTAAAAACTAAAACATCTACATCTATTAGTCCTTCTTTTTGTGTGAACTTAATTGCCTTATCGTTATATTTTAATGCAAGATTAGAACTTACTATAACAATCGAACTTACTGATGCACAAACAATATCTTTACCATATTCTTCGTAATTAGCATGCCCTTTTACTTTAAAGTTCTTAATAAAATTACCATCATATAAAACATCTATTTTAATCATAATATTCCTTAATTACTTATTTATTTTAGTAATTTTAAGTCTTGTATATGGTTGACGATGACCTTGTTTTTTATGAGAACTTTTCTTTTGTAAATACTTAAAAATTATTATTTTCTTGTTTTTACCGTTTTTCTCAACTTTAGCTTCTACTGTTGCACCTTTAACATAAGGACTACCAACTTTATTATCAACCATAATTACTTTATCAAATGTATAAGTATCACCTTTTTTTACATCTAATTTTTCAACTTGGATAACATCGCCCTCAGATACACGAACTTGTTTTCCACCAGTTTCAATAATAGCTTTCATTTTATCTTTCCTCCTTCTTTTTAACTTAGACTCACCATTAAGGTACTTAATTAAGTTTTTAACCTTTTCTGTGTGGTTGAAGAACAAGAAGTTCAACAAACGTTCTAATTTTATCACACAATATATTATTAGTCAAATCTTTTTGCTAAAATAGTTCTTTCATCATAATAATGACTATTTATTTTAAAATAATGTTTTCGTCTTCTTTTCATTTTTTTTATGTTATTATTCTTAATTACTAGATATTTATTAAATTTAACTGGATAAAAATACCGTTCATATAAAAACTTATTAAATAAATAGTGAATATTTTTATAATATTCACGAACATATGAAATTAAAAATGAAAAGACTATTATATAACTATATTCTAATTTAATTACTCTTTTAAAAAAAAGAAAACAAACACAAATAATACTTAATAAAGATATATAAAACAAATGCTTAATAGCATCATAATATGATAAAAATAAATTTAAAAATACAATTATTAATTTATAGACATCAAGAGGAATAATTTGTATTAAATTAAATAACAAAATACTCAAATAGTATTTTTTGAGAATTAAAAATAATCTTACACCAATTATATTATAATTAAATAAAAACCATATAATTAAAAAATATATACTTTGAAAAACAACACCTGATATTGCTATTATAAATTCTTCTTTAAATGATTTATCAATTATCTCATCATAATCTATATAAGCACCATATAAACAAAAATTTATTTTATGTATTTTCCAATCATATATTTTTGAAGTAATTATATGACCCAATTCATGAAAAAAAATGATACTTAAATAACATAAAATATCTTTAAAAAGTCCAGAAATAAATGATATAAGTATAATTAATAATAATACTTTTGATATTCTTATTTTTTTATAAATATTTT
Organism: uncultured Muribaculaceae bacterium; assembly: GCA_964523265.1. Lineage (GTDB taxonomy): Bacteria > Bacillota_I > Bacilli_A > RF39 > UBA660 > Aphodocola. The sequence continues at coordinate 2,691 of CAZFXQ010000098.1, forward strand.
TCATATGTTAAATATTTTCCATTTTTCTCAAAACTTACATATAGTTTTTCATTAGCTATCCCTATTATTTCACTTTTTTTAATATAATCATATAATTTTACATTTATATCATAAACTAATCCATATGTTATATTAACTCCTTCTTTATTTTGAATAGTAACTAGTGTTTTATAATTTTTATCCTTTGTTATTTTTACTACAACACCATCGTTTATTGATATAACAGAATAATTTTTAGATACATCAATTATATATCCATTATTTTCTTTTGTAATATTATTATAAGATATAATTTCATTACCAACTAACCTTTTATTTTCCTTAAATATATTTTTAAATGGTATAACATCTCCTAAATATTTTTGATAAAGATTATATATCTTTGCAAAAGAAATATCATTATTATAAACAAGATTTTCAAACTTATGTTTATTTATATCACTTTGCTTTATATATATTGAAGATGACAAAAAGATTATCATAACAACAAGTGTTTTAACA
>CAZFXQ010000099.1:0-3087 GCA_964523265.1 uncultured Muribaculaceae bacterium
TTTATCAATTTTTTTAACAGTATTTGTGTTAATAATACATGACCTATGGGTACTCATAAAATCTTTATTAAGCATATTTTTTATTGATGATAAGCTCATTTTTGTTGTTATTTTTTCATTATATGTAATAATACATGTACTGCGATTTAATGTATCTTTAGTAATATATAAAATATCATCAAGATATATTTTGTGTATTATATTATATTCTTTTACGCATATAAAACTTTCTTTCTTTAATTTGTTAATTATTAGTTTAATCATTATTTCTAAATCATCTTTAATTTTCTTTTTATCTGCTAGTGAAAAAATTAATTTGCAATTAATCACATCATAAGCCCATTTTTTAGGATTATTTGAATAAAGAAATATATAACTTTCAAAATCATTTTCTCTTATTTCCTTTGTTATTTTAAAAGTATCATTTTCTAAAGAGTCAATATCCATAATATATATTTTATTTTTATATTTTAAATAATTAATATCATAATTGTTAGAATAATATATTTTATAATTTTCATTACTATCAAACATTATTCTATTTATTATTGTTTTAACATTTTCAAAGTAGTTATTATTACTACTATAAATTATAAAATTTATCATAGTATTCACTCCTTAATTATATTTTAACATAAAATGTATTAATTTTTAATAAATAACATTTGTATTATAATTGATTATGATATATAATATACCTAACAGGAGGTTTTATTATGAAGAAAAATAATGATAGTGAAGCGTTTTTACAAAAGATTTTTGAAAGAGCTGAAAATCCTATTGAACAATTAGAAAGAATTGATAGTATTGTACCTATATTTTTTGCAAGTAAAAAGAATGTAGCATCAGCGAACAAAAAATTAGCTAGATATGGTTACAAAATAAATGATGATTATGTATCAGAAATGAGACAGTTATTTGCACACCCATCATGTGGACCAAGCGGTGGTTATGGAAGCGGTTATGGAAGTGGTCATCCATCATGTGGGCCAAGCGGTGGTTATGGAAGCGGCTATGGAAGCGGTCATCCATCATGTGGACCAAGTGGTGGTTATGGTAGTGGCTATGGAAGCGGTCATCCATCATGTTGTTCATCAAAAAATAACAGGGGTAAATCATTATTATTAATAAGAAAAAATAATAGTGGTAAATATAATGAAATTAGAAATTAGAAATAAGGAATATGAAATTAAGCCATATGCTTGTTTTCCTTGTGATGAATTTCCTTTTTATATAAATGTTACAAATATATGTAATGCTAAATGTGATTTTTGTTCTAATGCTTGTAATAATGATTATGGTAAGTTAGATTTAAAGTATTTAGAGGAAATTTTAGACAAAGTAAGTGATAAAGTAAGTAGATTTTCTATTAGTGGTGGTGAGACCTTAATTAATCCTAAAGAATTAGAAAAATTACTTAAGTTATTACATAAATATGATAGACGAATTACAATGAATACAAATGGTAGTTTTTTATCTGATAATATTAATATGCTTAATAAATATCCCAATATTGAATCAATACAATTAAGTAGACATCATTATGATGACGAAAAAAATAATGAGGTTTTTAAGATTAATACATTAGCATTTGATGATTTAAAAAAGATTAAATCAAATGCTGATTTAAGAATAAATTGTTTACTTATTAAAAATTATATAGATTCAAAAGATGAAATAGTTAAGTTTTTAGAAAAGATAAGTGAAACTAATATTTCGCAAGTTGGATTTATTTCAATGATGCAAGTTAATAAATTTACAAAAGATAATTTTGTGGATTATAGGAATGTAATATCTTCATTAGATGATAATTTTCTTGAAACAAAAAAGATGGCTGATGGAAAAAGATGCTCTTGTGCTAATTATTTATATGTAGCTAAAAATGGGAAAACAATATTTGTATATTTTAGATACACAAAAGAATATGGTTATGGCGGAAGAAGTTTGTTTTTTGACAGTACCGGATTAAAAGAAGGATATTAAACTTACGATAAGATAATTGTAAGTTTTTAATTTGTTAATAAGGATAAGTATGATATAATAAAAATGTAGGTGATTAATTTGAAAAACATTGTGTTTTTTCCAACTAATAACATTGGAAAATATGAAAGATACAAAAAATCATTTGAGAATAAAAATATTAATTATAATCGATATTTAAAAAATAAAGATTATGTCGATATTAAAGTAGATGTATTAGAAAATGAAAAAACAACAAAAGAAAATGCTAAGAAAAAAGCAAAAGCATACTACGATGAATATAAAAAGTATTTAAAAAACACTGATTTTTTGATAATGACTACTGATGAAGCTTTATATATTGAAGGACTTGAAGAAAAAAAGCAACCCGGATTATATGTTAGAAGATTTAACGGTCTTGATAGAGCAACTGATGAAGAAGTAGTAGAAAGATATACTGGTTTTGTTAAAAAAATGGGTGGAGAAGTAAATGCTAAATGGATATATTCTTTGGTTATATATGATGGTACAGATTATTATGATTATTCATGGGAAGAAAAAGTATTATTTAGTGATACACCACATTTACCAATTACAAAAGGTTATGTTTTAAATAATATTACCATTGTTGGCAAAAATAATGGTAAAAATATTATGCTATCAGATTTAACAGATGAACAAAGATATGATTATTTATCAAAATACACTGATAGTGTAGCAGATTTTGTTATTGATAAAATAGAAAAATTGATTATTAGAAGAAAATAGTTTAAATTAATATTGTAAAATATTAATTTTTTTTATGTAACAGTAATATTGACACAAAAATTAATCTTTGTTAGTATAATGTTTAATTTTAAAGGAGTTTTTATGAATTTGAAAAGTATCAATGAAAAAGATTCTATATCATTTGCAAGAGATTTATTAGATTACTATAGTCAAATAGATAATGGAAGCATTAATAAAATATTAACAAGTGATGATATAGAATCACAGAGAAACAATGCTGGATGGTATCAACATATTAAAGATGAACACAAAATTTTTGTGAATATACCAAATATTTTATGTTTGAAATATGCAGTTGAAAAAAAGGAAATAGACGTTAATACATATTATGCCTTTTTA
>CAZFXQ010000100.1:0-3024 GCA_964523265.1 uncultured Muribaculaceae bacterium
GTTAAGTAATCTTTAATATTCGAAGTTGAATTCAACTCATTAAGTCTTTTACTATTTATTCTAAGCGCTATAACAACTGTCATTATTGTTAACAATAATATAAAAGTAAGTAATATAACCCTTTTAGTATACTCTTTCATAACAACCTCCTTTATAATTATATTTTAACACATGTACTAAAATACTTAAAGAAAAAATAAACCAAAAATTAGTTTATTTTAATCCATACTCTTAACTAAAACATTATTCTTTATATAATCATCATACTCATTTACTACATCATTAAGTAGTGGTAGTATTTTATTTACTGTACTTTTTCTTAAATCTTCACTATTTCCTTTAGTCAAAAGACATATTAAATAAGTTCTTTTACCATAGGAAATAGATACTAAATTACGACATGATAAACTACCATTTCCACTTACAAAACCAGTTTTTGTAATTGAATAATTACCTGTTGTATTTTCAATATAATCATATTTGGCATTAGCCATCATATAATATGGAATTTCACCAAATGGAATTTCATTTCTACCCGATATTTTTGATAAACTATTACCGTCTACAAATACTTGATCAACATTAAACAAATTAATAAATTCATCTTTCATATCATATAAATCTTTCATTACATTTACACCATCACGAGCTTTTGCATTTCTAACCCACATACTATCTTTACTAACTTTTAATGAAGTTGCATCAATATTATCCATATATGAAGAGTATCCATCATAATAAGATGAATTTTTTAAATAATGATAAAGCAATCTATATGCATTATTATCACTATAATAAAGTGTATGATACATTAACTCTAAAATGGTAAATTTTTGTCCGTATGAAGCCTGATAACCGTTATAATAACCATTTAAATATCCAGAACCACTAACAACATTACCTTCATATGATATTTCTTCATTTAAGTCAATCAAACCACTATCAGCTAAACTACATAAATACATAACAACACTTGGTTTTACTATACAAGCACCGTTATATGTACTATCTAAATTATATGAAAAAGAATTTTGTGTTTCAATATCATATATATCAAAAGAAAGTTTATCACTACCAAAATTATTTATTGTTTTATTTATTTTACTTAAAAGCTCTTCACTAATTTCAAACTCACTATCTGAACACTCAATAAAATTATCAAATTCATCATATTTTTTTGTTGTTGTAGTATCATCTTCATACATGATTTTTTCATTATAATCAGTAGTTTCCTCATCTACAAAGCATTCTTCGGGAACTTCACATGATGTTAAATCGTCATTTATCTCTGTTATGATTTCATCATTTAAAGTTGCTTCATCTGAATCAAAATAATTAACAGTACTAGTTTGTGGAGCAACCTCATAATATCTTTTATTATAATCTTTTTTACCACATGAGTTTAAAATTAATAAACTTGTTAATCCAAGAGTTCCTGCTACTATTTTTTTTGCTTTATTATTTTTCATCTTTTATATCTCCGTTCTGATAAAAATTATTATATATCTTAACTTTTTTATAGTCAATATATTTTATAAAACAAAAAAGATATTAAAGTATTTAATATCTTTCTATTCTACATCTTCACCAGAATCCTCAACTTCATCAATTATATCAATTTCTTCCGTTTTAGGCACAATATTTTTAATTGACGTTTCAACAACAAAAGCAACTTTTCTTTCAACACTACACTTTGAGGTCTTTAATATAAATTTATCAACACCATCTTTCGTTTGTCTTAAAATAAACTTACATTTGTTAAACTCTTCACTATCCTTGCTAACTTCGGTAAAAGGATGAATATCATCTTGAATCCAATATCCTTCACCATAGTTACCATCACTATTATCATGTACAGGCGACTCAGTCCATGCTAAATATGAATTTCCACTAAATTCTGAATCACCAACTTGATATGACATTGCTTTTAAATCATCAACGTCTAATATTCGCACTGTATCATCTTCTAATACTTTGCTTTTAACACCACTAATTGCTGCTGTTATTAATGAACCATAAACACCTGGAGTAGAAGAAGCAAAAATATATTTATTATAGATTGTTGTGCTACCTTCAAGTAAAAACACAGTTGCTTTTTCACCGTCATTTGCTAGCACGATAGCATCATAGTCTACAGCTTTCCATTTTGTTTTTTTCTTATCTCGGTAATACCCGCCTTTATATATTACATTTTGATATACGTTTTTTCCTGGCTCTATTTTAACCCATTTATCATCTCTAACTGCATAATTTTCCCCGTTATAATACAAGTCCTCTTCATCAAGTTCTTTATTTGGATCATCAGTATCATATATATTTACAATTCTATAACCATATTTTTTTTCAAAATTTTCTTGTCTTTGCTCTTCTGCTTCAAAATCATAATCGCTAACAACGGCACCATTTGTTGTACATAAAACTGATGCATTATTATACGAAATGGTCATTTTTTCATCATTGTTTGCGTCAATACATGGAATAAATTTACAAGCCCCATCAACACATTTAGCAAAAATAAATCCAGATATAAAACCACCATATGGGGATTTAAGATCATTCTTACTACTTACTAATTCCTTAACATTAAACGCTAATTTAGATGATTCAGCATTATATTTCATTGCTGCTGCATCCGTTAAAGTTTTCACTATATAATCCAACCTTTTATCTTTTGTATATTTTGTATACTTTGAAACACCAAAAACAGCAAGTCCAACTAAAATAGCTAATATTACTATAATTCCAAGTAATTCAGTTAATGTAAACCCTTTCTTCTTATACATAACAATCACTCCCTCTATATTAATAATAACACACTTTATACATATATTCAAATATTTAATATATGAAATGTAAAATTAAAAAGGTATCATATTAATACCTCTTATTTTTAGTTTTTAACTTCAACTATTTCCCATCCAGTAATATTTGAAACATCACTTATCTTGTTTTCATTTATTACTTTCAAATTTCCATCCCATGGATCTATTACTACAAAACCATCAAGACTCATATTACTATTTC
>CAZFXQ010000101.1:0-3014 GCA_964523265.1 uncultured Muribaculaceae bacterium
ACATTAATTGTATCTTGTATATTTTTAGTATCTGCTTTATTATTAAGTGTTACTGGAATTATATTACAAGTAATAGTGAAAAAACATAAACAATTATACGAATTGTATTTAAATATGTTAGAGAAAAGATGATAATTAGTATGAAAAAATTATATAAAAAATATGAAGAAATAATAAATTATTTAGTAGTAGGTGTTTTAACTACTATAGTTAGCGTTGGTGTTAAATGGGGATTATTATTTACTATATTAAATCCTAAAAATGCATTGCAATTACAGATATCTGTTATAGTATCATGGATAGCTGCGGTTACTTTTGCATATTTTGCTAACAGAATATTTGTATTTAAAAGTAAAAGCAAAAACATATTAAAGGAAATAATAAGTTTCTTTGCAGCTAGGCTTTTAACGCTTGGTATGGAAATGCTTATAATGTGGTTTTTTGTAACATTATTAAAACTTAATAGTGATATGTGGGTTTTAGTTTGGACAATAGTTGTACAAGTACTTGTTACTATATTTAATTATATATTTAGTAAATTATTTGTTTTTAAGAATAAAATAAAAAAAACTCTTTAAAAATTTGAAGAGTTTTTTTTATTTCGACATTTTTTTCATAAATTATGATTATTATAGATAACCATTAAATGAAAGGAGAAAAAATGAAGAAATTAGTTTTAATAATATTTTTATTAGTATATATGATACTACCACAGAAAATAATGGCACTAGAAAATGATTCATATTTAAGCTGGCAAATAGATAAGAACATATATGCACATAGAATGCAGGAAGGTATTGAACAGATAGATATTTATACAATGTTAATTGTAAATAATGAAGTAGTATACTGTGTAGAACCTGGAACACCACTACCAAAAGATAAAATATATAATTCAACAAATATGAACGTATTGAACTTAAATGATAATCTATTAAAGTATATAACGCTTGTTGGATATTATGGGTATAATTATGAAAATCATGGCTATAAAGAGTATTATATGGCATCACAAGAGTTAATATGGGAAGCATTGGGAACTGATGTTTGGTGGACAACAGCTGATTATTCTAATGTTATTGATATTGAAGGATATAAAAATGAAATATTAAACTTAGTTAATAATTATGAAATAGCGCCTTACTTTAATTTTAAGGATAATTATGTAATTGGAAGTGAAATAGTTATTAATGATGATAATAATGTTCTTAGTAATTATTATTCATTAAATGATAATGTTATTATTAATGGAAATAATCTTACTTTAAAGATAGAAGATGAAAAAAAAGAATTTACATTAAAAAGAAAGAATAGTGACAATATGACAACTTTTTATTATAAAGATGGTTATCAAACAACAGCATTATTTAAATCAGGTTACCCGTTTGATAATTATTATACTGTAAATGGCATTTATAAAGATATCATTTTAGAAAAAAAAGATTATGATACAAAAGAAAGCACTTCAATATCAAGTGATACTACATTAAGCGGTGCAATTTATGGATTATATGATGATAATAATAATGTTTTAATAAAAGAAGAGGAAACTAATGATAAAGGTGTTGTTATATTTCATGATATATCATATGGTAATTATTACATTAAAGAAATAAAACCAAGTTTGGGTTATAATTTAGATAATCAAAAGTATGAAGTAAAAGTAAATGAAGAACCATTAGATGTTATTATTTCATATGAGAAGATAATTAAAAACAACATAAATATAATTAAGTTTTTAAAAGACGGTGATGATTTTACGTTAGAACCTAATATTGAATTTGAATTATATAATAGTTATAATAATTTATACGATACATATATCACTGATGATAATGGATGTATTAGTATTACTTTGCCATATGGTAAATATATATTAAAACAAAAAACGAAACTACATGGGATAACAATGGCAGAAGATACTAATATTGAAGTTATAGATGATAATAAAACAAGTAATATTGTTTTAATAAATGAAAAGTTACCTAAAACTGGTAAAAGTTTTAATTGTTCATTATTTTTTATTTTTGAAATTATTATGTTCTTTATATTTAAATATGATAAGAAGAATATTTAGGATGTTATTTGTAGTAAATATTTTTATTATATTTTCATTTGTTTTATATTATATTAATATAAGATATGAAAAATATAATGATTACAATATTAAAACCTTTATTAACTATAAAGATATAATTAATAAAAAAATACTGTTTATTGATAAAATTAATTTATCAAAGGAGATAGCTAAGGCTGAACCTTATTTTAAAAACTTAGATGAAAACATAGTATATTATGATAATTTTAATATCAATAATAAGATAATAATATTTGGTCATTCTGGTAATGCACATAATGCTTATTTTAAGAGATTAAAAGATCTTTCTTTAAATGATGAAGCAATAATTTATAATAATGGAATTATATATAATTATGTAGTTACAAATATATATATGATAGACGAATATGACACCTATATATTAAGTAGTGATATTAATTCTAAAAAGTTATTATTAATTACGTGTGATGAAACTTATAGTAATAAGAGGTTAGTTGTCGAGTTTATACTTAAAACCCTTTAAAAATAAGAAAAAAATGCAATTTTTATTATCAAAATACTTGCATTTCATATAAAAAAATGTTACGCTTATATTGTAAGCAAGGTAGCTTATGTTTTAACATTAATTATGGAGGTTTTTAAATATGTCAAAACAAGAATTAGTAGAAAAAATGGCTGCAAAAGCCGGATTAACAAAGGCAGATGCTGCTCGTGCATTAGATGCTTTTACTGAAAGTGTAAAAGAAGCATTAAAAGGTGGAGATAAAGTTTCTTTAGTTGGATTTGGTACATTTGCAACTTCAAAAAGAGCAGCTAGAGAAGGACGTAATCCAAGAACTGGTGAAACAGTTAAGATTGATGCTAGAGTTGCTGTTACATTCAAAGCTGGTTCTAAATTAAAAGACGCTGTAAATGCTTAGTAAAAAGACCATTATTAAATGGTTTTTTTCTTTTT
>CAZFXQ010000102.1:0-2909 GCA_964523265.1 uncultured Muribaculaceae bacterium
TTATATGGATAAATTACTAAATGATGGTCATAAACTATATTTAATATCACACAGATCATATCCTGATTATAAAAAACCATATGAAGTAACAAAAAAATGGTTAAGTGATAATAACATAAATTATACAAAACTAATTTTATCAGAAACGACAAATAAAACTAAAGAATGCAAAGAAAATAACATAGATATTATGTTTGATGATGTAAGGGTTAATTGTCGTCAACTAATAGAAGGTGGTATTAACTGTTACTTAATGGGGACAGATTATAACCAAAAAAAATTAAATGGACTAAAAGTAGTTAAAAATTGGAAGGAATTATATGAGGTGATTAATAAAATGAGTAAGAAAAAAGTAATATTAGATACTGATATGTATAATGAAATAGATGACCAATTTGCATTAACTTATTTAATGAAATCTTTGGATATATTTGATTTACAAGCTATTACAATAGCTCCATTTTCAAAAAGTGGATATGCAAATACAATGACTATTGAAGAAGGAACGGAAAAAAGTTATGATACTACGTTAAATATTTTAGATATGTTAGATAAATCTGAATATAAAGGTTTAGTATATAAGGGTGCTACTAATTATATGAAAGATAGTAATGGTGATAATGATGCTGTTAATAAAATTATTGAAATAGCAAATAAAAATGAAAAAACAATAATTTTAGCAATAGGTGCAATAACAAATGTTGCATTGGCAATAAAAAAATCACCTGAAATTATTAAGAAAATAAAAGTTGTTTGGTTAGGTGGTAATTCTTTTTTAGTTAAAGATAATAGTGAATTTAATTTTAGACAGGATATAAAAGCAGTTCAAACTGTGTTTAATTCTGAAGTTGAATTAGTAGTTATACCGTGTAGAAATGTAGCTTCTAATTTATCAACTACAATCTACGAATTAGAACATTATTTAAGTGAAGATACTAAGCTAAATAAATATTTAAAAGATATATTTATAAAATGTAAAAAGGCATTTATGAAAGATGCAAAAGATGAAATTGGATCTAGTAAAACATTGTGGGATTTAAGTGCTATTGCTTATGAGATAAATGCTGATTGGTTCAAAACTGAAATGATAAGTTGTCCTAACGTTTTAGATAATGGTTTATATGAATTAACTAATGATAGGCATAATATAATATTTGTAAATGATTTATATCGTAATAAAATATATCAAGATTTCTTTATTAAAATTGGAGCACAATATGAAGATAAGTAGTTCAGATGCACTTAAATTGTTAAATAGTGCTAGAGGTAAAACTCCTCATGATGGTTGGATAGATCACTGTATATGTGTGGGTAATACTGCAAGTAAAATAGCAGAATGCCTAAATAAATTGAATTATGATTTAGATACTGATAAAGTTAAAACACTTGGATATATTCATGATATTGGTAAGATGGTTGGTGAATTTAAAAATCATGTTATGAATGGCTATGAATATATGAAAAAAGAAGGTTATGATGAAGAATACTATAATATATGTTTAACTCATTCTTATTTGAATAATGATGTTTTATGCACAGCAGGTGGTATTCCAACAGATATCCCTTTTAGAACAGAATTTATAAAAAATCATAAGTATACTTTAGAGGAAAAAATAATTAATTTATGCGATTTAATGTGTACTTCAAAAGTTAATACAGTAGATAAAAGATTAATTGATATAATAATTAGAAGAGGAGCATACTCTAATACGCAATATCATATAAAAGAAACATATAAATTAAAGAAATACTTTGATGAATTATTAGGATACAATTTATATGATTTATTTCCAGAAATAAAGAATAATTTATAAATAAAAAATACAAATTTAAATTGATTTGTATTTTTTTAGTGCATATTTATATTATATTAAATCTTATTATTAATTATTTCAATGAGTTTTTTAGTGCTAAAATTAGGTATATGATTTTTTGATAATGCTATTCCTACATATCTTTCAGGAATTTTTTCTTTTATATTTAATTCATATAAATCTTTATTTGTTAGTTCATTTTTTATATATTCTTTTGTTACATACCCAATTCCAAATCCAATTTTTGCAAATTCAACAACTAATGAATAACTCGCAAGTTCAATATTAGGTTTTAAAATAATATTATTTTTTCTTGTAAAATCATCTAAAAATTCTCTTGTATTAGAGCCTTTAGCTTGTAGTATCAAAGGATAATTATTTAAGTCTTTTAAAGAAAGCTTTTTGTTAACTAACTCTTTATATTTACTATTTACAACAAAACAATCAATTATTTTTTTACATTTAATAATTTCTATATCATTCTCATAATTTTTACTATTTAAATTTAATATGATTATATCAATTAATCCATTTCTTAACTTTGGAACTAAATCAGATGTAAGATTAGTTATAATCTGTATATCTATTTTTGGATATAGTAAATGGAACTTTTCTAAATATGGTAGTAAAAATTCCTTTGTTAAAGTTGAACTGATACCTATTTTTATACATCCTGAATCTAAGTTTATTAAATCAGTAAATTTATTTTCAGCATTATTAATATATTCAATAGCTTGTTTTATATAATTATAAAACTCTTTTCCTTCTTCTGTTAGAATAACACCTCTTTTTGTTCTAACAAACAAACTACCTCCTAATTGCTCTTCTAAATTTTTAATTGACTTACTTATTGCAGGTTGAGATATATTTAATTCCTCACTTGCTTTTGTAATATTTAGATGGTTAGCAACAACGTAAAATATTCTATATAATTCAAAATTAATATTCATAATAACCTCCAGTTATGATAATCATAAATAATATATATTTTAATTATATCGAAAAATTTGATATACTGCAAGTAGGAGGAAGAATATTATGTTTAAAAATGAAGTGCTAGAAGCGTATAAATCTGGTGAATTTGGTGGTAGAGAT
>CAZFXQ010000103.1:0-2885 GCA_964523265.1 uncultured Muribaculaceae bacterium
ATCCCAATGAAAAGGCCAAGCCCAACGCCTGGCACTTCAAGCGCATGCCGCTGGAAGACTTCGTGACGGAGCTGTGAGGAGGGTTCACCATGCATCATCTATTTTTTTGTCAATTTTTTAACAGCTTCTTCTTGTAATGCATTTTCAATACCAAATAATGATAGAATGTCTTTAACACTTATCATTCCTAAATTATTAGTTACATTAATCATCTTTTCGACTATTGTATTATCATTATTTCTTTTATTTAATACTTGTTCTACTAAATAAGAATCTAGTAAGTATTGATATCCATTTATTACAAGTAATCCTTCTTTTATAAACGAATCTATCATTGAGTCACAGTCTTCATCAACATCTTTTTCTATATCTACCTTTATTTCTTTAAATGCACTTGGATCTTTTATCTGTTCTCCAGCATCTGTTATAATTTTTAATAATTTTTTTCTCGTGCGATTAATTGATTCGATTTGATTTTTATAGAAAGACATTTTGACATTTTTATTTATTTCACCATAATTAATGTATCTAATTAAATCAATAAACAAAGGTTGCATAGATGTAATTAATGAATAATTATTACTATCTCTATCGTTTATGATTTGATTAACAATTTCACTAGAATAACCTTTTTCTTCTAAAAATTCAGCAGATATTTTTTCAAAAAATATACTTGGAAATTCCGAAACTGCCATTTTTTCTATTGATAAACCTTTTTGCCTTGAAACATAATGGATGAATTCATGAACAAAATTACAAAAGCCTCTTAAATTATCACCATTACCTATCAATATTTTAGTAATTCCGTCATTGTCTAAAAAACACATAGAATTATCAGGCTCATTTCCTTTTTCAATTATAATTAATCCTTTTTCTTTAAGTTTATTATAAATACTTATCCATTCAACTGGTGCATTAATATAATTTAAAAATTCATAGAATAGAGTGTCAAATTCTTTTTCGGATATTTTTTGATAATCTTTATTTGAATCATCGCTAAATTGAATATTATCAATGACACGGTTAAACCAAATACTTGTTATATAATTCATTTGTTTAAAAAATTCTTCATCATCGGTTTTTAAAAAGTTAGATGTTATACTTAATAAATAATTATATGTATCCCATCTAGAAGCACTTTGCAACCATTGAAATATTTTTTCTTCATTATTTCTTTCTTTTAAATATTCTACAAAATCATCAAAAGTCCCATTTACTTCAAAATATTTATATGCTATCAATGAAGATAACAATTCATCACTCATATTTGGATTTTGTTCCACAATAGTAGTATTAAAAAATTTCTTTCTTCTAATCAATGCTTCAACATGTAGTGCTGATAAGAAATCTTTATCACTAAATGCTTGCTTATTGTTATCATTATTAAATACTTCTTTAACTATATAATAAAATGTATCATTAAAATTTGATTCATCTTTTGAAATATCAATTGTCTTATTTTCACCTAGACAGCTAAGTATTAATTCATAATTGTTTTGAATTGTCATTTTAATTTTATCTAAAAATTGTTGTTGATTTTCAGAAAAAACAAGTTCTATATCTTTTATTTGTATTTTCATAAAATTTTCCCCCTTTTGAAACGGTTAATACTATACCACATTTTTTCGAAAAAAGCAAAAAAGTGTCCTAAAAATCGTTGATATTACTAAAAAATATGTTATATTATATATAGAACTGATATTTATTAGATGTTCTTTTAGATATAAGTGTTCAAAATAGGCTCTTGTATCGCACCATATGTATATTTAGTCGAGCTTTTTAATTAAAGCTCGATTTTTTATTTTAAAATCACATAAGAACTTTATTTTATGTATTTATTAATAATCTTTATGTTTAATATTATACGTGATATAATAATATTGGAGGTAATAAAATATGAAAATAGTAGATGTTAAAGGAAGAGAAATATTAGACTCAAGAGGTAATCCTACTGTTGAAGTGGATGTTTATTTAGAAGATGGTTCAATGGGAAGAGCAGCCGTACCAAGTGGTGCTTCAACTGGTGAAAGAGAGGCGCTTGAAATGCGTGATGGGGGTAATCGCTTTATGGGGAAAGGTGTACTAAATGCTGTAGCTAATGTAAACGGACCATTACGTGATTTAGTAATTGGAATGGATTCATATAATCAAAAAGAATTGGACTATGCAATGATTAATTTAGATGGTACAAAAACAAAATCTAAATTTGGGGCTAATGCAATATTAGGCATTAGTATGGCTGCATTAAAAGCAAGTGCAATAAGTAAAAAAATACCACTTTATCGTTATATAGGTAATGGTATAATTATGCCAAAGCCAATGATGAATATTATAAATGGTGGAGCACACGCTGATAATTCACTTGATTTTCAAGAGTTTATGATTATTCCCCAAAGAGATACAATTCATGAAAGAATAAGAGTAGGAGCTGAAGTTTTTCATAATTTAAAGAAAGTATTAAACGGAAGAAATTTGGCTACAGGTGTCGGTGATGAGGGCGGTTTTGCACCTAATTTAAAATCTAATACAGAAGGCTTTGAACTTATTATAGAAGCTATAAAAAAAGCAGGTTATGAACCCAAAAAAGATGTTTGTATTGCAATAGATGTTGCAGCAAGCGAATTTTATAATAAAGAATCTAAATTATATGAACTTAAAGGTGAAGGAAGAAGTTTAACAACTGATGAATTAATTAACTTTTATGAAGGATTAATAAATAAATATCCTATTATTTCTATAGAAGATCCTGTTGATGAAAATGATTGGGAAGGATTTACTAAGATAACTGAAAGGTTGGGAGATAGAATTCAGCTTGTTGGTGATGATTTGTTTGTTAATAATAAAGAATGTTTACAAATGGGCATTGATAAACATGCTGGTAATGC
>CAZFXQ010000104.1:0-2648 GCA_964523265.1 uncultured Muribaculaceae bacterium
GCCATAAAATTGGTGCAACATCACTTGTTACTTTAGATAATCTTTTGTGTCTTATTTGAAGAGCTCTGTGACATAACTCTAATCTTTCTTCCATAATATGCCAGAAATTATCTATATCTTTATCAGATGATAAAGCTATATCAACAAGGTTAAGAGTTACAACACCTTGGTTAAATCTACCATAATACTTTCCTTTATTTGGAACATAATTTTTAGCCTTTGCAATATTTCCTAGGCTAATTGATCTATCTGGTGTTAAGAATGAACGACATCCCATACAAGGATAACAATCACCCTCACCATTTTCATTTATCTTTAATTTTAACATCATTTTTTCAGATATATAATCTGGAACCATTCTTTTTGCTGTACACTCTGCAGCAAGTTTAGTTAAATAATAATACTTTCCTTTTGGATTTATATTATCTTCTTCCAATATGTATAGAAGTTTAGGAAATGCTGGTGTTACATAAACTCCTTTTTCGTTTTTCATACCAAGTATTCTCTGTTTTAATACTTCCTCAATTATCCATGCAAGTTCCTGTTTATACTCATCAGTTTCACCTAAATACATGCAAACAGATAAAAATGGAGCTTGACCATTAGTTGTAGTCATAGAGTTAATTTGATATTGAAATGTTTGTACACCATCAGTTATTTCTTTCATTAAATCTTCTTTAGCATATTTTTCACAATCTTCTTTAGAAAATTTTCTTTTCTTATATTTTTTTAAATATGCTTCATAACTTAATCTTACAAATGGTGCTAAATGAGTAAGTGTTATCGTACATCCTCCATACTGACTTGATGATACTGCTGTTATTAACTGCGTTGCAATTGTCATAGCAGTTAAAAATCTATGTGGTTTTTCAATCATAACTCCGTTAATGTTAGTACCATTTTGAAGCATATCATCTAAATTTATTAAATCACAATTATGAAGTGCATTTTGAGCAAAATAATCAGCATCATGAAAATGAATCACACCTTCATCATGAGCACGAACTATATCTTCTGGAAGTAAGAATCTTCTTGTTATATCTGTTGATGTAATACCTGCTAGATAATCTCTTTGCACTGTTATTACTTTTGCATTCTTATTAGAATTTTCTGTGTTCCAGTACTCTGATTCGCCATCTATTAATTCTTTAATAGCTAAATCAGTAGTGTTACTTCTTCTTACTAATTCTCTTGTGTATCTATAAGTAATGTATTTTTTAGCTAAATTATATTTACCAATAGACATTAATTTCATTTCTATAATATCTTGTATATCCTCAACAAGCATTCTTTTTTTACCCAATTTTTCAATATATTTAATTATATTCTTAATTTGGGTTGCGGAAGCTTGATCTTCTTCTTCAACTTCATCATTAGCTTTCATTATCGCATTTTCAATCTTTTCTGGACAATAATCAACCATGTGTCCATCTCTTTTAATTATCTTCATGTTTACACCTTCCTTTTCTATGTTACAGAAAAATTGTAGCACATTTTTATTTTTTTATATGTTGCAATTGCAACATTTTAAAAAAAATGATATATTTTAAGTAAGAGGTGTAAAGTAATGGATTTATTTAAAAATATTTCTTCAAAAAACAAAGAAAAATTATTAAGATTAATAGAAGCAAACACTATTATTTATAAGGAAAACACATCAATTTTAAACACATTAAAAAACGAAAATATAATTGGAATGGTACTAGAAGGAAATATTCAAATTATTAAAAATGATTATAGTGGAAACAGAACACTAATTGAAGATTTATTTGAAAACGACATATTTGGTACAATATTATCTCATCTTAATAATAAAGAATATGAAATAGTTACAAAAGAAAAAGCAAAACTTATTATAATTGATTTTGATACTATAATAAATACAAAGCAAAATAATAAAGAGTTCTATAATCAATTTATTAAAAACTTACTTGAGATAATAGTTAAAAAAATAAATGAAAAAAATGAAAGAATAGAAATACTCGCAAATAAATCAATAAGAAACAAATTACTTGAGTATTTTAGAATTACAGCAAAAAAAAATGGTACTAAAATTATTTATTTACCATTTACATTTACCGACCTAGCTGATTATTTATCTGTTGATAGATCCGCAATGTCAAGAGAACTTAAAAACTTAAAAGATGAAGGTTTTATTGAAATAAAACAAAAAAGAATTACTTTGCTTTACTAGTAATTCTTTTTACATTACCCTACCATTATTTTTTTGATAATAATAAGGAAAAGCATCTTTATCTCTTTTTATATTTTCTTCTAATAGTTTTTCTTTATATATTTTTATCTTATCATCATCTAATCCAAATACTTCTTTATTTACATTTGATGCTGCATCTATTGTTACTTCAAGTGGTACATCTTTACCCAAATTATTTATAAATATATATCCAGCATCTGTTAATAATTCATCATATTCTTTAAAGACTTCATTACAATCTATATCTAAATATTTAATTGATGCCAAATTTATTTTTATTAAATCTTTATACTTATGGGATAAATTATTATATTCACTTGGTAATAATTTTTTTAAAATATCAAGTATCTTTTTAATTACTATTCCATATGCAGTTATTAATAGTTCATTATTACTTCTTAATTTTAATTCAATTAATTCTTGATCAATATCA
>CAZFXQ010000105.1:0-2369 GCA_964523265.1 uncultured Muribaculaceae bacterium
ATAGTATTGCAATAAATACGATACTTAAAGCTAACGCTTTTATTATTCTTCTTTTCTTTATTATTTCATTACTTGGTCTTCCTACTTTATTTTTAAACATAACAAACACACTCCCTTATTATATGTGTTTATTATATCATCTGCCCCCCCCCTAGTGTCAATTGCCCCAACCATTATTAGACATCTTTTGACAAAAAAAGAGCATTTAATTAATTTTTAAATACTCTTCTAAAGTAAGGCCACTTTCTTTAACTTTTGTAGCTATATCAATACCCAAATATCTAATATGCCACGGTTCATATATATATCCAGTAATATTGGTTTTACCTTTTGGATACCTTATTATAAAACCATACAAATGAGCATTTTCTTCAAGCCATTTAGCTTCTTGCGTATTAGCAAAAGCTTCAGATACATAACCAACATCAAAAGCAAGTCCAGTTTGATGTTCAGAATGACCTGGCATAGCTGAATATGTATCAGCAACTTCTTTACCATCTTTTTTTACATAATTATTATATAATTTTTCTTGTGTTTGATAAGAACGATAACCTGACGCTAGTCCCAACTCCAAATTTAATGTTTTTGCATCAGCTTGCATTAATTTTAATGCCTTAAATGCCTCATCATTTACTCCTGGATCATAATTTTTTGGAAGCCCATATTTTTTATTTACAATAAGTATATCATTAACATAGGTTAAACCATCAATCTCTTTAATAACCGGTTGGGTAACTTCCTTTTTTTCTTCTTTTTTTGCATTTACAATAACTTTTCTTTTAGCTCTTGATTTATTATTGTTTTCATCTTTCACTTCATATATTATTTCATACTCACCTTTTTTTGTAACCATAACATTATTTGTTACTTTAACTTTATTTGTTATATTACCATCTAAATTATCAATTGCACTAAAACCTGGTTCAACATATTTTTGATTGTATTCCAAGATAATAACATCATCACCTTCAAGCTTTATAATAGGGCTTTCATTATCATATACATTAATAACTCTATATAATCTTTCTTTGTGCTTATCTGAAACATTTAAAATATAAGTTATAACATATAATCCTGTTTTGTTAACATTTAAATTAGATGATATGCTAATATCAGTTGCTTTTTTATTATCTATCTTAAATGATACATAAGGATCAACATAGTTTTCTAATACCTTTATTTTTTCAGTTGATTTACCATTTAGCTTTAAATCAATATAATTTTTATTATATTCTTTTTTATATTTTTTTATATACTTTTTACAAAAACCAAAATGTTTTTCTTTTCTAATGTACTTATCTTTTTTTAACTTAAACCCATCTTCCTTTAAATCATTATCTATAATGTCAATTATTTTTTTATTTATTATCTTTATTTTTTTTTTCTTCAGTAATCTTACAAGATATAATATTTCTTTTTATTAAAATTCATAATTTTTTTTATATTTATATTTAGTAGTAAAAATTGGCAATAAAAATAATAATTCTAATAATAAATATATAATTAAAAATAAAATAAATAAAACTAATAACAGATTAAATAGTTTAACTCTTTTATTCTTAATTCTAATTACAATCATTTTATTATCACCAATCCTACATATATATTTTAAACCATTTTATAAATTTAAACAATATACTATTTCTTTACTTTTATATATAGTTTTTCTTTATGAATAATTTTACCGCTTAGTTTTACTATTGCATATCCAACAAATTCATTATTGTTATACTTTTCATTATCTTTTATTCTATACGATATATTTATTAATTCTTCTTCCTTTTTTGTTATTGGATAGAAATAATCATCTTTTGCATATATATTTTTTTGTTTTATTTTATTTTTATCAAATACTTTTACCATTTTATAATTATTAAAACCATACTCATATAACTCTTTATGATTTTTAAAATCATTTGAATCATTTAAAGTAACTACTATCAAATTTAAATTATCCTTACCAGCTGATGTAACAAGTGTCCTTCTTGCTTTATCTGTATAACCTGTTTTCCCTCCTGTTGTATACTTATAAGTATAAAGTAATTTATTCTTATTTACCCAAACATATGTTTTTTTATCTGTCTTAACAATATGTTTTTTACAACCTGTTATTTTTTTAAACATTTCATAACTATTAGCATAACGCATTAAAAGAGCCATATCATATGCTGTTGAGTAATTTTTACTTTTTTCATCTAATCCATGTGGATTAGTAAATACTGTATTTTTCATACCTATTATTTTTGCTTTCTTGTTCATTTGGTATATAAATTCTTCTTCTCCTCCTAAATATTCTTCTATCATTAAAGCCGCATCCCTGGCGTGTACAGAAAAGCAGCAAAAATTTGTCAAAATCAAATGTGTCATCT
>CAZFXQ010000106.1:0-2307 GCA_964523265.1 uncultured Muribaculaceae bacterium
GCACCCACTAGTAATACTTCATCTGGAATAATATAATACTTTAAATCACTAATACTTATTACAATTAATACAGATATAAAAACAATACTAACAAAAAACTTAATATTAAACCCAAATACTAAATACGAAACAACAAATAGTAAACCAGTTATGAGTTCAAATATTGGATACATAATAGATATTTTAGATTTACATTTTTTACATTTACCTTTCAAAAACAAGTAAGAAAATACAGGTACTAACTCATAAAATCTTAATTTATGATTACATTTAGGACAATGACTAGCTGGAAAAGCTATAGACATTTCATTAGGAAGTCTATAGCCTACAACATTATAAAATGATCCAAGTACTAATCCAAATACAAATATAAATGCTATGTAAATTACTTCTACATTCATATTTATCACCTACATTCCACCAATCATACTATAACTATCAAACATTGGTGTAAATACAGATATTAATATGAACCCTACAATGAATGCAAGTGATACAATCAAAATTGGCTCAATTAATGATTTCATACGATTTATTATATTTCTGTGTTGTTCTTCAAAATATAATGATACTTTTTCCATCATTTGACCAAGTCTTCCTGTTTTTTCACCAGTTAAAAGCATTTGATATGCAATTTCAGGAAAAGCCCAGTGATTTTTAAACGCTGATGAAACACTTTCACCTCTAGTTAAGTTATTTGCGGTATCATAAATCAATTCTTTATATACTTCATTTTCTGTAATCTTACTTAAAACATCAATAGAATCAGTAATAAACACATTATGATTTAAAAGATTTGCAAAAGTTCTTGAAAATACTGCAACCTCATTATATATTATTATATTTCCAAAAACCGGGATATTCATAACTATTTCCTGCATTAATTTTTTAAATTGTTTAACATTTTTATATAAAATTATAAATACTACAATAAATAAAGTTATCCCTATAAGTAAACCTAACCAATGATTTTTTGTAAAGTCACTTAAATTTAAAACAAATTGCGTAGTACCAGGAATTTTTCTATCATTTTCTTTATACATATCAGCAAACTGTGGAATTATCTTAACCAACATAAATATTACAACACCTATTGCAAATGCAAGAACAAAAATAGGATATATTAATGCTGAAGTCATCTGTTTTTTTGTTTGATCTATTTCAGTATAATAGTCAACCATCGAATCAAGTGTTGCATTTAAATCACCAGTCATTTCAGCTGTTTTTATCATATTAATAAGCAATTTAGGAAATGCGTCTTTTCTTTTTGCCATTGCAGTAGATAAATTATCACCCATTGTCAAATCATAATATACTGCTCTTAATACCTTTTTTTCATTTCTATCTCTAGCTTGATTATCAAGTATTTTAACAGCTTCTGCTAAAGCCAAACCAGATTTTAAATACGCAGATAATTGAGATAAATAAAATATTAATCTACTTCTTTTAAATTTATATGATCCTATTTCAATAGATCCTGCACCTTTAGCAACAGTTACATCATATATTTCATAGCCTTCCGCTTTTAAAAATGAATAAACATCTGCCCTTGATAATGCTTCTATCATACTTTTTTCTAATCTACCTTCTGGATTTCTTGCAATGTATTCAAACTGTAATGCTCTAGCAAACCTTGAATCAGTTGGATCTTTATCCTTAAAGTTTTCATTTAATACTGTCTGTCTTGCTTTAAGCTCAAGTGATTTACCCTTACCATATGACATATTAAGAATTAAACCTTCTATTTGATCATATAACCCACTTTTTGGCTTCCTTATCTTTTTCTTACCAGAATTTCTTCTTAAGAACATTTCTTCTTTTTTTGCTTTTTCTTCTTCTTTTTTTAATCTTTCAATTTCTTTTTGCTGTTGTTCTTTTATTCTTCTTTCTTGTTCTTTTAATCTTTTTTGTTCCTCTAATCTTGCCTTTTGAACTAGTTTTTCGTATTCCCCTTGCCTTCTTAATGCATTAGCTTGTTTTGCTTGTGCTATTTTTTCTGGATCAGTTTCTTTTTTTGGAGGATTAGGCTTATCATATGCTGATCTAACATTATTAATAACTAGAACTTCTTCTTGTTCTTGTTTTTCTTCTGCAATTATATTTTTATTTTTTAAAAAATTATATTTATCATCCGATTTAAAAACACTAACTATCATATTATATGGTAATAACAAAATATCAACTAACCTCATAATGACCTCCTATCATAATAAATATTATATCATATTTTTTGGGTTTTTAAATATTTTTTTGTTAAATAATTAAAAAAGGTATTAAATTAATACCTTTTATTTTTATTTTTTAACT
>CAZFXQ010000107.1:0-2229 GCA_964523265.1 uncultured Muribaculaceae bacterium
TTTACTGTTATTTCTTTTTCATTTACTTCATAACCACTTAAATCTATTCTTCCTAGAGTGTATACAAGTTGTGTTCTTCCTTCTTTATAAGAAAGTTTATATTCTAAATTATTATTATTTATATTAATTCCATAAAATAAACCATCATTTTCCATTTCACTTAAACATTCATTAATATTATCAAAATCTTCACATATTTCCTCATAATTTAATATAATGTTATTTGCTATTTCATCATCATTATCTTCACCTACATATAAATACTTATATTCTTGATTTATTTCATATTTGTTACTCTCAATTGTATTAAATATAAACCCACTTATTTCAATATGATGGATATTATTATATCTATTTACTAATAATAAATCGAAGTCACCACTAAACAATGAAGTTAAAACACCATTTTGATAAGTTAGTAGATTACTTCCGTGAAATTCATCAACTTCATATTCATCAATAAAATCAAGATAGTCACCAATATTAATTGATTCACTAATTAATAATGGCATATTAACATTTATATTATCCAAATTATTAAATACTCCAAAATCTATTGTGCCACATATATTTAAATCTAATGATAAATACGTTATATTTGTATTATTGCTTAAGTTTATTTCACTTAAAGAATTATTATCTAACTCCAATTTTGTTAAATTTATTAAATTATCTATATTAATTTCATTTAGATTATTACATGATAAATACAATTTCTGTAATTCAGTTAAATTACTTAAGTTTATTGATGTTAAATTATTAAGTGATAAATCTAAATATTTTAAATTCGTTAAATCACTTAAGTTTATTGAAACTAAATTGTTTATACTTATATCTAAGTTTATTAAGTTTACTAAACTACCTAAATCAACAGAAGTTAAATTATTATCTTCAAGGCACAATTCCTCTAAATTAACTAACTTTTCTATACCTGTTACATCATCTATGTTACCACCTTCAGCGTAAAGATGGGTAATAGATAAAAGCTGGCCATCTGTTATTACATCTTCATATGATAAACTTGCATTGTTTTCATAATTATATTCATCAATTACTCTTTGATATAAATTACCATTTCTAAATCCAGCTTGATAGCATGCTGTTTCTTCCGCGCAAGCAATTCCATAATAAATTGGCCCACCGCCACCCATTAATTTTTTTGTTGTAATATTTGTTAACACATATGTTAATGAGAATAACACAACAAATATTATTGCTATTAATACTATATTTAATATTCTTCTTTTTTTTATTACTTCATTAGATGGTCTACCTACTTTGTTTTTAAACATAACAAACACTCTCCTATTCTTTGTGTTTATTATATCATTACCCCCCCCCCCTAGTGTCAATTCTTATTCAACCATTTTGTCAATACCAGAAAATGCTTTAATTATTCCTTTTTTAAAATATTTACCAATGAAATTAGATGTTACAAGTCCAAAACTAGATACCTTATTATCATATTTTTTATCATTAATGATAAGATAGTCATCAACATCTATTTTCTTACCTTTTTTTACATCTTCTTCAAATTTTTTTATTTGCTCATTAGTTAGTTCTTTTTTTTCATTATTTATTTTTTCATAATATCCACCCTTTTGCGCAAAATAAAGAACTAAAAAACTCATGAATAGTAATAATACAAAAAACTTAAATATCTTTTTATAGCTAATCATAATGCACCATTTATATAATCACTAATTGTACTTGATATAATATTTATTGTGTTTTCAACTTCACTTTTTGTGTTATCTACTGCACCAACTTCAATTAAAAAAACATTAGAAGACAAATCTTGATTATATATACCATTTACATTTTTTCCTTCTTTTTTCATGATTCCTCTTGAAATCCCAGGTACTTTGCTTTCAATAATATTATTTAATTTTGTGGTATTATCTAAATTATTTAAATAATTATTATTTTCTAAACCAATTAAAAATAGTACTTTTGCATAATCTTTTCCATCATATGTGATGGTACTTTTTTCCTTACTTATAGTATCTCTATGAATATCAAAAAAATAAGTTAAACTACTATATTTTTCCTTTGCACTACTTATATAATTTCTTGAAACATTATACGCTTCATAATATTTTAAATTATTTGTTTGCAAAAATGTTGCAACACTTTCTTCTTCAAATAATGTTTGAATTCCATTTTGATTTAATATATCAGAAAGTAAATAAGACGCATCATATACTCCATAATTATTATATTCTTCTA
>CAZFXQ010000108.1:0-2227 GCA_964523265.1 uncultured Muribaculaceae bacterium
ATTTGATAAAATTAGATTATAAAAGTAGAAGAAGGTGCTAATTAATGAAAAATAATAAGAAAGGTTTGACATTGGTTGAGTTACTTATCACAATTGTATTGATGTTTTCTGTTACAGCTATTGCGATTATATCTTATAATAAGATAAGTAAAACAATGAAGGAAGACCAATATATAGCAATTGAAGAACAAATAAAAACAGCAGCAGAACAATATTTAACTAAAAATAGTTACATTTTAAATGAAATGAATAAAGGGACTATTTATATTCCACTTAAGACATTAGTGTTTGGTGAATTTATTAGAGTATTAGTAGATCCAACAACTAAAGAAAAATTAGGTGGTTGTTCATATGTAAAAGTGCAAAAGAATAATGATGATATTAAGGTTTTATATGATAAATCTCCTGATGAGAGTATATGTATGTTTAATTATGTTTTTTATAACGATAATGCTAACGAAAGTGAATGGTTAGGTTATTTGGATTCTAACTTTTATGCTATTTCTTATCAAAATGATACATATGTATCAACTGATATTTTGCAAATTTCTGGTAATTCATTTAATGGTGCTTCCTTTTCAGGTAAGAAAGCCAGTAAAACAGAAGATGGTGAGTTAATGATGGCTTATTGTGTAAATTATAAAGCTGATAGTAATCATAAGTATTTAAATGAAATAGATGAATCAGAATATGATAAGTTATTAAATATGGAAGGTGACGAGCAAATATTTATTGATGTAGAAGAAGGTAAAAAAAACCGAATATGTAGTTTATTTTCAAGTGATTTTGAGGAAAATGAAAGTATTATTCATATTAATAATGATTCTATTATAAAAAGTTTAACATTTAGTAAAGACACAAAGTAAATTATTTCACGTAAAAGGAACCGGAAAAATTGATAAATATTATACATATGTTTGGACATAGCATGCTCTCACAGTATTTGTAGTGGTGGCTTTTGTTATAATAATTTTCCTAAATCAGAAACTTATTGGCATAAGTTAAAGCATATGATAAAGTTGGTAATGTCGCTCTAAAGTTTCAAATAGTTATAATAAGAAAAATTAAAAACTCTGCATTAGAAATAATACAGAGTTTTTTCTTTACCTTAATTAATTATTTTGATATAATATTGACATATAATTGGAGGCATTATGGAGTTTGTTAAAAATAAAGTTAAGATATTTATTGTGTCTGGAAAAGCTCAAGCTGGTAAGGATACTGTCTGCAAGTTAATTCATAATTATGTTAAATCAAAGAATTTAAAAGTGATAAATTTACAATTTTCTTCATATATAAAAATGTATGCTAAAAATATAATTAATTGGGATGGTAGTGAAGAAAATAAACCAAGAACATTTCTTCAAGAGCTTGGAACTGATATTATTAGAAATAAAATAGATGATAATTTTTTTATAGATAGAATAATTGAAGATATAAAGGTTTATTCTTATTTTTTTGATGTTATTACGATATCAGATGCAAGGTTTCCTAAAGAACTTGATAGTATATATAATAGTTTTGATAATGTTATAAAGATAAGAATAACAAGGACACTTTTTGAAAATAATTTGGATGATGAAGAAAAAAACCACATTACTGAAATCGGACTAGATAGATATATTGATTATAATTATGAGATAGTAAATGATGGTACGCTTGATGATTTAAATAATGAAGTAATTAAAATGATAGATAAAACGATGTAAAAGGAGTATTTATGACAGAAATATTAGATTTTAATGACAAAAAAAAGAAAAAGAGTGGTAAAAAAATAGCATTAATTATATTTTTAATACCTATTATAATTTGTATAGGAGCATATTTTTATTATAAGAGTTTGCTCATGCCAGTTGAAAAAAAATCATCTTTTGTTGAGTTTAGAATTGAAAGTGGAGATACTGTGTATAAAGTAGGTGAAAGATTAGAAAAAGAAAAATTAATAAAGAGTTTTTTAGCATATAAAATATATGTTAAAATGCATAATATAAATGATTATAAGGCAGGAATATATAAATTAGATAAAAGTTATAGTACTAATAAAATAATTGATTTATTAAGTAGTGATAAATATAAAAATGACGAATTGGTAATTACATTTAAAGAAGGTATTAACATAAGAAAAATAGCAAATATTATATCTGATAAAACTAGTATTACCGAAGATGAATTTTATCAAAAATTAGATGATAGTGAATATATTAATTCTTTAATAGAAAAATACTGG
>CAZFXQ010000109.1:0-1841 GCA_964523265.1 uncultured Muribaculaceae bacterium
ACTTTTATATATTTTACAAAACGGTGACCCTATTAAATCTTTCGTATTATTTGGAATAGAACACATTTTCCTTGATAGCATTTGAATTTGTATCATTACTATATCATTCTTGCTTAATTTAAATGATCTATCAAAATGATTTTTAATAAACATCTTTTTACCATTTACCAAATATAAATCACATAATGCTATATCTGAATCATACTTTTTTATTGCATCATACAAAATACTAAAATAATTAATATCAATCCAATCATCACTATCAATAAATGAAATATATTTTCCCTTACTCATCTTTATACCAACATTTCTAGAATAAGACACACCTTTATTCTTTTGATTAATAATTCTTATTCTTTTATCTTTCGAAGACCAATCTTTGCATATTTTCAAACTATTATCTGTTGACCCATCATTTATTAAAATTATTTCTAAATTTTTATATGTTTGATTACATACTGAATCCAAACAATAATCAATATATTTTTCTGTATTATAAATGGGTATTATAACCGATATCAATTCATTTTTCATAATTACTCCTTACTTTTTTTAAATAATTATAAATATAAAATAATATTGAATATGAAAAGGAACTATATTTCAAAGCTAGTTTTATTATTTTTTCTTGAAAAAAGTTTAATATCTTAAATTTTTTATAATAGATTAATAATGAATCATTATTGAGATTAAATTCTTTAATACTTTGAAAACTTTTTCTTTTGTGATTATGATTATACTGACATGTTGTTAATATCCCAACATCACACCTTAAATTATATGCTTGTCTTCCGAGTATCAACTCTTTTATTGCAAAAAATGATCCAGGAACAGCATCTACATATATTAGTTTATCTCCGTGATTAATTCTTTTTAATTGCGTTTTTTCCGTTTTTAATTTATTAAGTTTTCTTGTTAAAAAAAAGCAATTTAAGATAGTTCCAATAAAGGTTGGAAAATTAAAATATCTCATTGTAAACCTATTACCAGGTTCAATATTTACACATGATAAAACGTATAATTCTTTATTTTTTATTAATTCGTCTTTAATACACTTTACTGTTTTATTTTCAAAATAAACATCAGGATTAGCTATAAATAATATATCACATTTCTTTTTTTCAACTAAATATCTTAATCCAATGTTATTACCAGCAGCATAACCACTATTAATATTATTTTTAATATATTTAACTTTTTTATTTTTGAAAACACCATCAAAGTTATCATTAGAATTATTATCAACCACGCAAATTTCATCTAGTTCATTATAATTTACTATTTTATTAACCAAATCAAGTGTCAAATCATAACTATTATAATTTAAAATAACTATTCCACATTTTTTCTTCATTCTATACCTCATCTAATTTACGTTTTTTAAATTTTAATACAGACTTTATATAATTAATGTTTAAAATACCATAAACGCTAACTCCTAAAATAATCTTTATTACTGATTTAAGCAAATCACTAAATTCAAGAAAATTCACCAAATAAACAAAAACAAACATTATTAATGATTTAAACAAAAAAGATAAAATACTTTTATAAACTTCTTTTAAATTAATTTTTTTACTCATAAAATATAATTGATAAAAGAAAACTATAAATTCTGCAACAACAGTTCCAACACATGCACCAACTCCATTTAATTTAGATATTAACAATAATGTGAACTTATACATATATTTAGAGATGTATGCATGTACCTGTCTCCTTAGTTACCTATTATCTAACTAGGTAAAACAAAAAGCTCTGGAGGGTACATACCATATTTAAGCAGGTGTGTGAACAGAAGAGGCTTGGAGAGAGTTTTCATTGATTACTTAAAATTTTAT
>CAZFXQ010000110.1:0-1826 GCA_964523265.1 uncultured Muribaculaceae bacterium
ATAACAGTCAAAATAATAATGAAGAGTCATCTAATAATCAAAGTAGTAACAATAATAACCAAAATGATGATGAAAATAACAAAGTAGAAGAAAGTACTACTAATAATATAGCAATAGAAAAAGAAGATATAACAAGTAAGAAAACAACATTAAATAAGTTTGAAAAGAATGCTAAAACATATGATGATATAGTTAAATACTTTATTATTGGTGGTATAGCAATAGTACTAATTATAGGTGTAATAATATATACAAAGAGGAAAAAATAATTCCTCTTTTTTAATATTTAATTAATAATTGAAACATGAAAGAAAATTATTTATAATTAAAATATGTGAAATATATTTTTATGGAGGTATAGTATGAATATTGTTTTAATTCCATCTTATGAACCAGATGATAGATTAGTAAAATTAATTAATGATTTATCGAAAACAAATTATAAAATTATAGTTGTAAATGATGGTAGTAGTAACAAATATGATGAAATATTTAATAAAATAAAAAATAAATGTGTTTTGCTAGGATATAAAGAAAATCATGGTAAGGGATATGCACTTAAAACAGGGTTTAAATATATTAAAAAAACATATAAAAGAAATTACGTATTAGTTACTATGGATTCAGATGGACAGCATACGATTAAGGATGCTACAAACTTACTTGAGTATGCTAGTGAGCATAAAAATGAATTAGTAACAGGAATGCGTATTAGAAATGAAAAAGTTCCTTTAAGAAGTAGGATAGGTAATGGTATAACAAGATTTATATATAGAAAAATAACAAGTTTGGATGTATATGATACACAAACAGGACTTAGAGCTTTTTCAAGTGAGTTAATGGATTATATGTTAGATATTGAAGGTGATAGATTTGATTATGAGATGAATGTGTTGTTAAAGTGTGCAAAAGATGGTATTAGAATAAAGGAAATAAAAATAGATACTATTTATATAGATGGTAATAAGAGTACTCATTTTAAGACTGTAAGTGATTCTTATAAAGTATATAAAGAAATAATTAAATATTTACTATCTTCTTTTAGTTCATTTATAATTGACTATGTTTTATACACAATATTAAATATTTTGTCTAATAGTTTGATTTTATCAAATGTTGTTGCAAGAATTATTTCAGCATCTTTTAATTATACAATTAATAAAAATATTGTATTTAAATCTAAAAAAAGAGCATATAAATCTGCTTTTGAGTATTTTTTATTAGCAGCATTTATATTAATTGTTAATACATTAATTCTAAATTTAATTATTAAATTAGGTGCTAATAAATATATTGGAAAGATAATTACAGAATTAATACTTTCTATATTTAGTTTTATAGTTCAGAAGATATTTATTTTTAAAAATAAAGTTTGAACTATAGTTAAAGAAATAATTGATAAGTAATTATTTCTTTTTTTATGTAATAAAATTAAATGGTGATAAAAATGAGAAAATTGTTTGTTATATTATTTATATTATTCGTTTTTCCGTTAAAAATAAAAGCATTTAATTTAGGTGAATCAGCGATATTAATGGAAGAAGAAACTAAAAGAATACTAGTTTCAAAAAACATACACGAAAAAAGATTAATAGCGTCAACAACCAAAATTATGACAGCAGTACTTGCAATTGAATCAGGTAAATTAGATGATTATGTAATAGTAACTGATAAAATATTAGAAAGTTATGGCTCTAGTATATATTTAAGTGTTGGTGAAAAAATAAAATTAGAAGATTTAGTTTATGGTCTTATGATGCAAAGTGGTAATGAACTAGCATGAACGGAATAGCAGTTGGAACTTATGAGAGAAGATTTAATAATAT